>JAGVGV010000125.1 GCA_020056895.1 Deltaproteobacteria bacterium | reverse complement strand
TCCAAATGCCGGAAATGGATGGTTTCGAGGCTACCCGCCGGATCCGGAAAAAGGAAAAAGGGACCAGCGCTCATACCCCCATCATCGCCATGACCGCCCTGGCCATGGAGGAAGACCGAAGCCATTGCCTTGCCGCCGGCATGGACGATTATATCTCCAAACCAATCCGAAAAGAGGACCTGTTTGCCGTTCTGGAGCGTTTGGCGCCCTTGGCCCCTGCTCCGGCGCTTCCAAACGGAACGTCCATCCTGAACGTCGACCGTCTGCTCGATTTCGTGGATGGGAGCAAAGAGCTTTTGGTGGAACTGAGCGTTCTGTTCCTGACGGATTTACCTGTTCGCATGAGCCAAGCTCGAGCCGCTTTGGACCGGCGCGACCATCAGGCCTTATTCCACGCGGCCCACTCGCTCAAGGGGATGTTCAGTTCCTTTGAAGCCCGGCAAGCCAGCGAAGAAGCCCGCCAATTGGAACTGATTGGGCGAAAGGGCGACCTGACGGAGGCCGAGGCCTTGTACGAGAAGCTGACCTGGAGTGTCGACCAAGTGAAAACAGCCGTTGAACAGCTTGTCCAGAAAAGGGGAGGGTGATAAGGGCGTCATTTCATCCGCAACGGAATATAAAAACAAGATAAAACACTCTGAAAGCGCCGCGGTTGGCCGTGCCTACGGCCTCCTCCCGGTCCTCTCCACGGATATGAAACGCTCGGACCGGGGCCGGCGCCTTGAGGACCATCAGGTTTTCGTCCAGGGTGTAATGCACCTCCCGAGTGGCGGAAAAGCCGTAGTCCAGCATCCGGCCCTGTGTCACATCAAACGTCAAGTGTCGGCGCGGCCGAATCGTTCTGTCGCTCATCGCCGTTTCATTATTGTCTTTACTGCTGATATTTGGCGGCGCCGATAAAGGAGGGCGAGGCCCCTATGGAGGCGCGGAATCCGGCCAAGCCAGGCAGGTGGATTCGGGCGAAAGATAATGGACAGGCGCCGGCGTTATTCCAGGCCAAAACCGCTGCATGGCCGGTGGAGGGGGATGGGGACGAAAGCTCCACGCCCCTCCCGGCGGGCCGGCGTCGTTGACGGTCGTGAAGCCTGTTTGGGGCCTCCCCCTTCGGAAAAGGCGCCTTTTAATCCTCCGCTTGAGCCTTTGGGCGAATTCTGATAGATTGGCCGCTCTAACAGTCATCCAATGATTCATGGCGGCGCTCCCGGGGCGGGTTCGTCTCTCCTTGGGGGCCGCCGCCTTGCGGAATGGCCGCCGTCCCGCGGCTTTGCTGGGGGAGGGACCCGTGCCTTCTTTCAACCTGGGCGAGGCGCTTCGTCGGAATCAGGACCGGATCATCGACGAGTGGGTCCATCGGCTAAGGACCGAAGTGGGGGACCAGTACGCCCAGCGCCCCGTGGAGGAGCTGTATGGAACGGTTACCGAAGCGTTCCAGGCCAACTACCACGTCCTGGTCCACGGCAACCGCGCCCCGATCCATGATTTCATCAGCCGGATTACTCATTTGCGTTTGGAAGCCGGGTTTCATCTGAGCCACGTTCAAAAGGCCTTCGAACTGTACCGGTCCATCGCCGCCCCTTTACTGGCCAAGGAAACCACCCGGAAGGAATTCCTGGATTGCGTCCTGAGGATCAACGACTGCCTGGCCGACACCATCCACCGGTTCAGCGATTATTTTCAGGAAATGCACCAGCGCCGGAACGTGGATTACGCGCGCCGGCTGGAGGCCGAGGTCCTGGACCGGACCGCCAAGCTGAAAGAATCGGAAACGCGGTACAAGACATTAGTGGAGGAAATCAACGACGGGTATTTCGTGATTCAAGATGGCCGGATCGTTTTCGCCAACCAGGCCTTTCGCGACATGCACGGTTGTTCACCGGACGAAATCCTGGAACGGCCATTTCATGAGTTCGTGGCTCCGGAAAGCCGGCCCATGGTCCTGGGAGCGTACCGCGACAGCCTGGAAGGACGGCCTTCTCCGAAAACCATTGAATACCTGCGGTTGACTCGGGACGGGGAATCGATCCCCACCGAGCTCACGGCCAAGCTGACCCACTTTCAAGGCCAAAGGTCCAATATCGGCCTCTGCCGGGACATCAGCGAACGGGTCCGGATGGAGCGCCGCATGCGGGAGGCGGAACGCATGGCCGACATCGGCCGGATCACCACCTCGCTCTCCCACGAAATCCGCAACCCCCTGTCCGCCGTCCAGCTCAACCTGCAGATATTGAAGAAAAACCTGAATTTGACCGGTAATAACGGCCGGCGGATCGATATCGCGGTCCGCGAGGTCACCCGGCTGGAAGGGATTTTGAAGGAGCTGCTCGATTTCGCCAAGCCGCCGCCGTTGAATCCGACCTCCTGCCACCTGGCCGAGATCATCGACGCCTGCCTGGAATTATTGGACCTGAAATTCGAAGAAAAAAGCCTTAGGCTTCGCCGCGAAATAGAGCCCGACCTGCCGCCGGTCATGGCCGACCGGGAAAAGCTGGGGCAGGCGCTGATCAACCTGCTCCTCAATGCGATTGAAGCCTCGCCTCAGGGCGGGGCGATCGATCTGGCCTGCGGGCTGAAGCCCGTTGATGGCCGGAACGGTCTCGAGGTCGCGGTGGCCGATTCCGGTCCGGGCGTTCCGCCGGAACACATGTGGGAAATTTTCAAACCCTTTTTCACCACCAAAAGCCGAGGCACCGGGCTGGGGCTCACCAACGTAAGCCGGATCATGAATTCGCATCTGGGTTGGGTAACGGCGGAAAACCTGGATGATCGGGGCGCCGTGTTCCGCATCTGGTTCCCTTGGGAAGGCGTGTATGTCCAAAATTCTGATCGTTGACGACGAGCCGTCGATTCTGGAATCCCTGGAAATGTTTTTTTCCGAAAAAGGGCATCTGGTGTCCCTGGCCGGCGACGGCCGGACCGCTCTGGGCCAACTGGATTCCGGCGGCCAGGATATCGTGGTGTTGGATGTCCGGCTGCCGGATATCAACGGCCTGGACATTCTGGCCCGGATTCAAAACCGGACCGCCCCGCCCAAGGTGATCATGATCACCGCGTATCAGGACATGCACACGACCATCGAAGCCATGAAGCGGGGCGCGTTCGATTACATCCACAAACCGCTGGATGCCGAGGAACTGGAACAGTCCGTGGACAAGGCCCTCCAGGTTCTGGCGGTCGATTCCCAAACCCCTTTCACCGGGGAGCCGGCCGGGGATGGCCTGCATCCGGGGGTGATCGTGGGCCAGAGCCGGCCCATGTTGGAAATATTCAAAATTATCGGGTTGTTGTGCCAGAATCAGGCTTCGGTGTTGATCCAGGGGGAGACCGGGACGGGGAAGGAACTGATCGCCCGGTCCATCCACCGCAACAGCCTGTTCGCCGACGAACCCTTCGTCACCCTGGATTGTTCGGCCGTGGTGGAAAACCTGATGGAAAGCGAATTGTTCGGCCACGAAAAGGGGGCCTTCACCGGAGCCGTCCAGGCCAAGCCCGGCCGGATCGAGCTGGCGGGTCGGGGAACCTTGTTTCTTGATGAGATCGGCGAGCTTCCTTTGGCGCTCCAAGGCAAACTGCTCGGCTTCCTGGAACGCCGGGAATACTACCGCGTGGGCGGCCGCGTCCCCTTGGCCAGCCACTGCCGGATCATCGCCGCCACCAACCGCGATCTGACGGCCATGGCCAAGGACGGCCGGTTCAAGGAAGACTTGTATTATCGGCTCAAGGTGGTAACCATCAACGCCCCGCCCTTGCGGGAACGGCGGTCGGACATCCACCTTTTGGCGGACCATTTCTTGGGCAAGATCAACCGGGAACTGGGAACGGCGGTAACCAAGGTCCAGGAGGGAGTGATCCAGCGGCTGGCGGTCCACCCCTGGACCGGTAACGTGCGGGAACTGGCCAACGTTCTGGTCGAAGCCGTGGTTCGGGCGCGAGGCCGGGTGATTCTTCTGGACGACGTGGAGGATATTCTGGCCCTCAACCACGCGGCGCCGGAAGGCTTGAACGGGTTTTCCCTGCCCAACGTGGAACGGGAACATATTCGGTTCACTTTGGAGCGGTTGGGTTGGAACCGGACCCGCGCCTCCCGGGCCCTGGGCATTTCCATGCCCACCCTTCGGAGCAAAATCCGAAAGTATCAACTGGCGCCGGCGGAATAAGAGGTACGCCTTGGTTTCAGCTCAGGCAACGCCGGTTTACCACCCGGAATTAAACGGCCGCGCCGACACTTGACGTTTGACGTGACACTGGAGGACACGCGACCTTCCGGTTGAAAATTTCTTTCAGGCGGCGGAAAGAATCTTTTCGTTTTTTCCCCGGGAACCTCGGGCCGCGCCCTCGAAGAGCATTGATTTTGTTCTGCCGCCCCGGATTTCGTAGATTGGCCCGAATTTTGCTTATCCCCCGACAACGCTCCCAGCCATACGTTACCCATGCCTAGG
>JAGVGV010000279.1 GCA_020056895.1 Deltaproteobacteria bacterium | reverse complement strand
GAGGTTCTTGAATGGAGTGTCCGAAGTGTACGGCCGAAGGCCGATGGTCCGGGTAGGGTCCTGAAAAAGCCGGGACGCGGCCTGGACTTCGCCCAAAGGTTCCCGGGACGGCAGGTCCGGCTCCCCCAGATCGTAGATGCGGGGGTACACTACAAGGGGCGGTCCGGGGGGAATCTCCTGGAGCTTTGGCCACAGACCGAATGGATCGCCGGAAACCAACCGGACCGGGTCCAGGCGGTGGACGCCCCGGCGCCGGGCGGTCAAGGTTCGGTTAATGGTTTTCCTGGAATCGGCAGGCAGCGTGAAAGGGATGATCCATTCGGTCCAGGAAGGAGCGGGTTCCGAAGATTCACTCCCAACGCCGTTTACGGACGAGAGCGGCTCGAAGGAATCCATCCCCGGATCGGCGGGTTCCAGGCCGGCCGGGAGCCTGAGGCGCAATTCCAGCCAGGGAACCGGCACGGGCTTCCTGTTTTCCAAAGTGAAGCGGACCTGAACGGCGTCTCCGGGAAAAGCGTGGGTGGGGCGGAGGTGAAGATCGTAAGTCAATCGAGCCAAGGCCAGGCGGCTGGACAGCCGGACCAGAACCTGTAACCCCAGCCAGGCCGCGGCCAGGGGGATCAGGGCTTTTTGGTTGTACCATCCGGCCGCGCCCAGAACGATCAGGCACCCGATGACCGCCCGGAAAGTGAACAGCGGGGACCCCGACGGGGAGGGTCGACCGGTTTCGGTAGGCGGTGGAGTGGCCAAGTCGCGGCTCGCTTTGGTCCCGGGCGTGGAGGCTTTTAAACCCCCGGTCACAGGGCCGATGGAGGGATCAGGCCGAATTTCTCCTTCATTTTCTGGTTTACCAAGTCCGGCACCAGCCCGCTGATGTCGCCTCCCAGGGAGGCGGCTTCCTTGACGATGGTCGAGCTGATGTAAAACCATTTGTAATCGGTCATGAGGAAAATGGACTGGATGTCCCGTTCGAGCCGTCGGTTCATGAGGGCCATCTGGAATTCGTATTCGAAATCGGATAAGGCCCGAAGCCCCCTCAGGACCACGCTGACCCCGCGGTTTTTGCAGTATTCGACCAGCAACCCCTCGAAGGTATCGACCTCGACGTTGTTTTCGCCGGGCAAGGACCGGCGGATCAGGTCCAGCCGTTCCTCGACGGTGAAAAGGCTTTTCTTCTGGGGGTTGTGGGCCACGGCGACGATGACCTTGCCGAATATCTGCAGCCCGCGGTTGATGATGCTCAGGTGTCCGTTGGTGATGGGATCGAAGGACCCGGGGTACACGGCGCAATGGGACATCGGAGGACTCCAGAAAGCGGCCCGGGGAAGGGACCGGAGATGGATTAAATCCGAATGAGCCAGACCAGTTGTGGGTTTCCATATCACGTTGGGGATCGGGGTTCAAGGAGATTGGGGGAGGGGATGGTTCGCGACGGCGCAGCCGGTCGCCCTTTACCGTGCGGGATTGGACCACGGGACAACAACGGGGATTGCTCTTGTCCCCTTCTTTGGAATCGAGTAGCATCCTGGCCCGGAAAGGAGCTTGCGCCTCATGACCGAACCATTCTCCCGGGAAAAGCTGGATCGTTTTCGCGGCCGCATGACGGATGTGTTCAACCTGGGCGCCCTGAACCTGGCCATGGCCATCGGTTACCGCCTGGGTCTTTTCGACGGCCTGGCCCAACTGCCCCGCCCCGCCGGGATCGATGAAATAGCCCGAAAAACAGGGCTTCATCCCCGATACGTCCGCGAATGGCTGGGAATCATGGTCAGCGCCGAGGTCGTGGACCTTTTGGGCGCCGATGGGGAACCGCTGTATTGGCTTCCGCCCGAACACGCCGCGGTTCTGACTTCGGATTCGGGCAAAAACAACCTGGGCGTTTATACTCAGGAAATTCCGCTTTTGACCACGCTGGTTATGGACAAAGTAGTGGAAAACTTCCGGACCGGCGAAGGCCTCTCCTACGGCCATTACCCGCGTTTTCAGGCCTTCATGAACGAACTGTCCGTCGCCAAACACCGGGACACTTTGCTGGGCCAATTCGTGCCCTCGGTCGGTGGGGGCCGATTGGTCGAACAATTGGAACGGGGTTTGGATGTTTGCGACCTGGGGTGCGGTCAAGGCGCGGCCGTGGTTATATTGGCCGAAGCGTTTCCCCGAAGCCGTTTTTGGGGCATCGATCTGGACCGGCGGGCTCTGGCTGAAGCGGAAAAACTGGCGGCGGAAAAGAAACTGAAAAATGTTCAATTCATGGAATTGGACGCGGCCCGGATCGCGGACCGGCCCGAAATGGAAAACCGGCTCGATTACATCACCGCGTTTGACGCCATACACGATCAGACTCACCCCATGGAAGCCCTTCGCGGCGCCCTGTTCATGCTCAAACCCGGCGGATTGTTTTCCATGATCGATATCGCCGCGCACTCGGCCCACCGCGACAATCTGCATCACCCCATGGCGCCGTTCTTATATACGGTCAGCCTGATGCATTGCATGCCGGTCGGCCTGGCGGATGAGGGCGCCGGCCTGGGAATGATGTGGGGCCGGGAAAAAGCGGTGGAGATGTTACGGGAAGTCGGCTTTTCCGGGATTTCCGTCGAGGAAATTCCAGACGATCCGTTCAATCTCCATTTTCAGGCGAGGAAAGCGTAGCCATTTACGGCACAAAGGGTTTCCGGTTCCCTTACGGTAGGCTTCGGGAGTCGGAGCGTGGCATCGACCATTCTGTTGGCTTGGGGTTCTTATCCAAAGTGGAATTCCCTTCATTCGGTCGTTGCTTTTTTCAAAATGTTCGATAATATTGGATCATTGTCAAGATGGGCGAATAATTTCTTTTGTTGCTCAATTGAAAATTCGGGATTAATCTTCATCAAAATTTCGGTTACACGTGTTATTACACGCTTTTTAGCAGAGGGTGGTTTATGCTTCTCAAGTTCTTCTGTCAAATTCTTAGGAGAAATATTGGCGATTTGTATTCCTTTGTCTTTAGCAGCCTTAACCCAGGACTCTCTAACCCATATAGGTGCGGATTCGGAAGCCTCTGGGTCTATGGTATCTTTTATAAGTGTCTTTAACTCTTTGTTCCTCTCTCGAGATTCAGACCAGTCAGGTGTTCCAACTCTGGAATATAGATTCCCAATCAGCCAACCAAGTTTTGCGGTGAACTCAGGCCCAAGCCTACCACACCGCGAAAAGGTCAAACTTTTATAATGATTCACTTTCAGAGTAATTCCTACACGTAAAAGCGCAACAGAAGGGACAGCCACGCCCGCATCTGCATCTGGATGCAAGTAGAAAAGCCCCAAAGCTTGTTCGTTCTGATTAAAAAGGCGTTCAAGAAATTGGTTTGCCTTATCTTTGCTTTCGTGTAGGTAGACGTGTGGAGCAATGGATGTGCAGAAGTTCCCAAGGAAATCATGCAACACATCTTCTAACTGCCGAATCACCGCTATATTTAGATATGGTGTAGAGCATAGGCTTGCCCTGCG
>JAGVGV010000321.1 GCA_020056895.1 Deltaproteobacteria bacterium | reverse complement strand
GGCCTTATCCTGTTTGGATATGGCGTCAAAGCGGCTGGTGGCCGAGCCCAGGAGTATCAGCCGGGATTCGTGCATCAGGATTTCGCGCAATGACCAGGCATCGTCATCGCTAAGCTGTTCCCCGAGTATCAGGTTGAGATTCTCCACCAGAAGGACCAACCGCTTGCCCTGGCTGTCGGCAAAGTCCAGCAGGCGGGCCAAACACCGTTGCCCCAGCCGCCGCTCGTCCGGCTCCCGGAGCAGCTCCTCATATGCCTCGCCCCACTTGGCTTCCCCGGTTTGCACGCCCAAATGGTGAATCGCCTCCAGCCAGAATTGTCCGGCGGAGGCCACTTCGTAACTCTCCTCTCCAAAGGGTAGAGGAAACCACTGAGCGTCAAGTTCCGGAGTCTGATGAATCGCCGCCGCCGCCCGGCGGAGCAGGCTGGTCTTGCCGCTCCCCCGAGGGCCGATGACCAACAGGTGCTGGTTGGTTTCGTGGGTGTTGTCCCGGACCACTTCGAGAATCAGATCGAGCGTACCGTGGCGGACCACGAAAGCGTCCACCAATTCCTGGTCCGTTAAAAACGAGGGATTGTATTTGATGATTTTCGCCGCCATGGTCGTCGCTCCTTATACTGCCTTGAAAAACGCTTCGAACCGGGCTCGCCACCACTGGCGCAACAGGTTGGATACAAATATGTATTGGCCATCCGTGTTCTTTTGCAGGTATCCATCGTGTTCCAGGATTCTGAACAGGTCGGATAAGCACCGGCTGCGTTCTTCGGGGGCGACGGAATACCGATCGCACCACGAGTGCATATGAGGCAGGTCAATGGAACCGGTTATGGCGGTATGGGTCAACAAATCTTTGGCCAAGCGATTTTCTTCAACGTTCATAATGTTTCGCAAACGTTCTTCCATATGGTCCAGACCGGCCTGTCCCTGAACGCGAAGCATCCGGCTTTCAAAAATTTCGTCAATCGCCTCAGGCGGGCAGCTCGTTTGTTCCGTATCCTGACAATACTCACGGACTTGGAAGAAAAACAACTGCACATGGTAGGGAATGTTACATCCAAGCAAGTTCAACATATTTAATGCCGTCGGCTCGGGCAGGGCGATCTCGTAGTTAGCGGCTAAAGCTTTCAGACAACCCAAGGCCACGTTATCGGTCCAGGGGTTCAGGGTAAAGGGAGTCAGGTGGTTGATGTTGGCGCTGAGGCCAGCCCTGTTCAACAGGGGTTCCAAGCCGATGGACCCTGCAAAGACCATGCTCATACGCCCTTGGTGTTTCTGGCCTTGTTCCCGCAGCCATGTGAGCAGCGAAAGCGCGGCCGCCTTGCCGGCCGGAGTGGCCGGTTCCAATAAGCGGGCTACGAGTATGGGCAGTTCATCTATGAAAAGTACCACGCGTTTTTCATGTGCTGCCAAAGTATCCAGAATCTGGGAGCCTTTTTCCTGCCAACCGCCGCCGGCCAAGCCCGAACGGATTTGAATTTTCAGTTCAGATATAGAAATGGTTTCAACTTTTTCACCAATTAACTTGAAGATGTTAGAAAAAATTGATTCTGCCTTTTCCCACAGCGTGTCGTGGAGCCGGGTGGAAGCCGTCAAATTGGCGACCAAGTCGGCGGCGGATTCAGCGGCCTGCATATCGATGTACAACGGGATAAATTCCGGTTGAAGACGGTTGCCTGCTTGGTGCATAAGGCTAGTCTTTCCGGTTCGTCGAGGAGCCATGATGGAAACATGCGCCCCTTCGGAGATCAACTCCTGCAACCGGACCAGTTCCTTCTTCCGGCCCCAGAAGCGTTCCCCTTCCACATAATTACCGACGGCCCCTACCAGCTTTCGCATAATCCCCTCCATGGATGAGTCCCCTTCACTCGCCGCCAACAAATTCGTTGGCAACAAATTTGTTATACAGATAGCACCCTCCCCTTGTCAACAAAAAATCACAGCAAAATTGTTGGCAACGGATTCGTTGGTATATGAGGGCAAAAAAGCATGGGCTTCCGAACGGCTGAAATATGGAAATTTACCATTAATTTTAAATAAATAGGCGGACTATTCAGGGCGCACGGGCCGACTCACGGCTTAAACCGTTGCCCGGAGGGGGACATGCGGGTGCGGGGTTTACGGAGGCCCAGGCGGGTCAGGAGGGCTTCGGTATCGGGCTGGACCCATTCCATATGCGTGCCAGCAGGTTCCTCTTCATCAGCGATGAGCTTTTCCGGGGCCGAGGGGGGCGGCGGAGTTTGGTCGTCCTTCAAATACAGGCCAAGCTGACGGCCCAGTTCTTCGGTGGCCGCCTTGCGGGCCATGTCCAGATTCACGCCGTGGACCCGGGACTTTGAAAAATTGGGAAAAACCCCTTCCCAGCCGCCTTCGGGAGCAGGTATGAACACGGCGGGATACGGGACGAGGGCCCGGACCAGCTTGGGGGGAATGGGCGGATCGGATTTCATCCGTTGGCGGGAGGTCCGTTTTCCGGCGAAGGAGGCCGGTCCGGCAGAAAAATGGTGAATGTGGTTCCCTGCCCCACGTCGGAGGCGGCCATGATCCGTCCGCCGTGTTCGTGAACCACTTTCTGGGCCGCAAGCAGCCCCAGGCCGGTGCCCTTGGCGCCTTTGGTGCTGAAAAAGGTGGTGAAAATCTTCTGCTGGACCTCCCGGTCCATGCCCACGCCGTTGTCCCGGATTTCAATGCGGACCTGGTGAGGCCCCATGCGCCGGGTTCGAACCGTAACCTTACCCTGGCGGCCGTCCAGGGCGGCGCCGGCGTCCACGCCGTTGTTCACCAGGTTCAACACCGCCCGGTACATTCCCTCCCGGTCCAGCCAGACCACGCCCAGGCTGGGGTCGAGGTCGGTTTCGATCCGGACATCGTGTTTTTCGGCCAATGGAGCCACGTCTTCCCGGACTTCGGCCACGATTTCGTTGAGCGATACATGGGACAAAACGGGTTTCCGGTCCTTGGCGTAGGTCAACAGGTCGTGGGCCAGGTCCGAAATGCGTAAAACGTTCCGCTGAACCATGTCCCACCCTTTTCGCAGGTTCTCTTCGTTGCCGTCCTCCATCCCGGCGTTGACGACGTATACTCCGCCCTCGAGTCCGTTCAGAATATTCTTGATGTTGTGGGCCAGGCTGGCCACGGTGGTGCCGATGGCGGCCAGGCGTTCGGACTGGAGCAGGGCCATTTCCCGGAGCCGGACCTGTTCGCGCATCTCGTTGAAACTCCGGGCCATATGGCTCAGTTCGTCCCCCGTGCGGATCATGATGGGTTCGGCCCGTTCGCCCCGGGCCATGGCTTCGGCGCCGTCCACCACCATCTTGATGGGACGTTTGACGAAAAAGTACAAGTACAGCCCCAACAGGGTGGAAATCCCAAGAAAAACGGACACGGCGAAGAGGATGGTCCAGCGGATGTTCTGATCGATCCGGGTTTCCAGGCTGGTCAGGCTCAGGCCGATATCCAGCACCCCCAGCACTTTCCGGGTTTCTTCATGGGCATGGCAGGGGGCGGTCCAGCAGGCCCGTTCGTTGTAGATCGGATTGATCATGCCCACCAGCCGTTCCCCCCGGCTTTCAAAAAACCGGGTCCGGGCCTTGATGGGCAGCCGGACCAGAGGCTGATCCACGGCGTGGCAGGCATAGCAGGCTTCGGCCTTCATATCCACCATCTGACCCACTTCGCCGGGGTCCTTGGAGTACATGATCAGGCCATCCTTGTTGAAAATCCTCAGCTTTTCAATACCCTGCTGTTCACCCACGCTGTTGATGATGTGTTGCAGGCTTTCGGTCTGGTAGTGGAGCATGGACCATTTGGTGGATCGGACCAAGGCCTCGGAAAACCGGTTGGCTTCGTCCACCACCTGTTCAATGCCCTGCCGCTTTTCTGTTTCGATAATATGGTACGCGAACAGACCGATGGCGGCGAGCGTGACCAGGCCCATGGAAAAGGAGAGCTTGAGCGTGAGGCTCTGATGAAAGGAAAAAATCAGCCGGATGAATCGGTTCCACATAGGTGAGCGCCGCTACCGGTTCAGATACGATCGAACCGCCTTGAGCAGCCGATCCGGCTTGACGGGTTTTTCGATGAATTCATCGGGACGGATTTCGGCTCCGCCTTCCTGGCCGGCCAGGTACTGGTAAAAATCCACGCCGGTCATTTGGCCCACGCCGGTGATGACAATGACCGGAACACCCTGGCCGGGGGATCCGGTTTTGATCTGCCGGAGCACCTGAAGGCCGCTTTTCCGGGGCATCATCATGTCCAGCAGAATCAAGTCCGGCCGTTCCTCCTGGATCATGCGCCAGCCTTCATCGCCGTCCGACGCCATGCGGACGCGAAATCCCCCCCGCAAAAGAATGGTGGACATGTACGTTCGGGTATCCGCGTCGTCATCGATAATCAGGATGGTTGGGGCCATGATCGCCGCTATCCTCCGGATTCCAGCCGGTCTTCGGGCTTGCCCGGTCAGTGTATAGAAAATCGGAGGGAAACACAAGACGCCCGTGGCGGCGGCCATTGAACCGCCGCCTTGGGCCGGAAGGTTTTCCTATGGGGAAGGCTTCAGGTGACGGTGGAAAAGCCGGTCGTATTCGCCGGC
>JAGVGV010000247.1 GCA_020056895.1 Deltaproteobacteria bacterium | reverse complement strand
TTCTGCCGGTCGGTTTCGCCCTCCTGTTCACGCCGCTTCCCCGGAAGGCCAAAACCACGTTCCTGCTGCCCCTTTTAGGCGCCGGATTGCTGCTCGAACTTTTAACCTTTTCCCGGGGCGGCTGGGTGGGGTTGGCCCTGGGGGGAACCATTACTTTTACATGGTGCGTGGCCCGGGTGACACGCCGGCAACTGATCGTTTTTTTCCTGTTGATCGTGATGACCGTACTGACCGCGGGAAGTTCGGTTCTGTTCATCACCACGTTTCGCAAGCGATTGCTGGAAGATGATTACGGATCGGCCCGGCTCCGGGTGCCCATGGCCATCGTGGCCGCCAATATCATTTCCCAAAATCCCTGGTTCGGCGTGGGGCTCACCAACTACACCAGCGTGGCCAACCGGTACGATCCCACCCGCGAAGCGGTCAGCTACGATTTTCCCATGCCGGTGCATAACGAATTCCTGCTCATTGCCGCCGAAATCGGCATCCCCGCCCTGGTCTTCACCACTTTTATTTTCCTTACGGTCATGATCCAATTGATCCGGCTGGGCCGGTCCCGAGCCGACCCGTTCCGCCCCTTTTTGGCCATGGGGTTTCTGGGCGGCATCGTGGCCTGGGTGGTCCACATGAATTTCGAATTCAACCACGTGGTGATGCTCGTTTCCCTGTGGGGATACTTCGGCCTGATCCAGGCGGTGATCGCCTTTCGGCCCCAACCCGAACCGCTGGACGCCCCCGGCGGCGCTCAGCCCGACGTTCCGCCGGCTCCAACCGACGTTCCGAAACCGGACCCGGCCGTCCGCACCGCTCCCCGAGCTCGGGCAGCCGCTTCACCGGGAACCTGAGGATTCATGGCTTCGCCTGTACACACCATCGTCAAGAACGCGCTTTCCCTGATGACGGGCCGGCTGGTCAGCCGCGTCCTGCAGTTCATACTGTTCATTTATGCCACCCGTGTCCTGGGGCCGGTTCAGTTCGGCGTGTTTTCCTTCGCCTACGCCCTCACCAGCATCATGGCCGTGGCCCTGGACCTGGGCGCGGGCGATTATACCGTGCAGCAGCTCAGCCGCGATATGACCCGATCCCGGTCTCTCACCGGAACCGGTCTCGTTGTCCGGGGGTTTTTGATCGGTTTCGGTCTGGTGCTGGTCATGGCCGTGGGCTACGTGGTGGAGCCGGGGGCTCAAAGCCTTGAGGTGCTGGTGATCATGGGCTTCGTGATCGCCCTGGACAGCCTGACCCAGCAGTACAACGCGGTCTTTCTGGCCGACGAACGGATGGAATACCAGGCTCTGATCGTGATGATCAGCAACGGGACCATGTCCCTGGGCGGCCTGGCGCTGATGTACTTTTTTCCCGTACTCCATCTGTTCGCCGGCGTGTTTCTTTTTGGCGCGTTCCTTCGTTTCGCCCTTTCACGCCAATGGTTCATCCGAAAGTACGGCCGGCCCGTGTACCAGGCGGACCGGACTCAAACCCTGGAAATGCTCCGGCAAGGGCTGCCCTTTGCCCTGGTTTCGGTTTTCGTCACCCTGTATTACTATATCGATACGGTCATCCTGACCATTTTCGTGGACAAGGAGGTGGTGGGCCAGTACAACGCCGCCTTCCGGTTGTTGGAAGCGCCGCTGTTCATCGTATCAGCCGTGACCACGGCTTTGTTTCCGGCCGCCGCCCGGCTGTTCGTTCAGGACCGGAACAAGCTTAAGGGGCTCACCCGCCAGGCTTTCCAGGGCATCATTCCCATCGGCCTGACGGTATCGGTGCCCGCTGCTTTTTTCAGCGACGAAATCATCCAGTTGATTTACGGCGCCAAGTACAGCGGCGCGGGGCCGGCCTTGGCCATTTTGATTTTTTCCCTGTCCATCATCATGCCCAGTACCATTTTGGGCACCACCATACGGGCCATTGGGTTCCAAACGGCCAGCGCCTGGGTAACCGGCATGGGGGCGGTTTTGAATATCGTTTCCAACATCGCGGTGATCCCGTATTATTCGTACATCGGCGCGTCGTGGACCACTTTGTTGACCGAGGTGTTCGTGCTGATCGCATACTTCAGCCTGGCGTCCCGGTATTTGGGTTATTTTCTGGACCGGTGGTTCCCGGCCCGGGTGCTGGCCTACGTGGCCGGGTTGGAACTGATGCTTTTAGCGACCAGGGCCTGGGGAATGTGGATCCAGTCCGGGGTGTTTTTCGTGGTTTTCCCCGTTTGGATGCTGGTTTTGGGCTTGGTGGACCCGGCCATCACGAACCGGCTCCGCCAGAAATTCCGGCCGGCCGGAAAGGAGACCTGATCGTGGGACCTCTTTTGGATACCCTGGCCGACGGTTTATGGAGTCTTCAGACCTTGGCGGAAGGCCGGGCGGACCACGGCGCCCTGATCTGCCCGGTCCACGGCCTTCATACCCGCGCCGGCGAAGCCGCGTTTCCCCTGGCGTACGCGGCCCGAAAACGAGGCGATTTGGCCCTGCTGGAACGGTCCCTGTTGTTGGCGGATTGGCTCGTGGCCCAGCAGCGGCCCGACGGCGCCTGGGAAGAAACCCCGGACGACTGGACGGGCACCTCGGTTTTCCAACTGATGTCCCTGGCCGCTCTGGTGGATTTGATGGGCGATGGCCTGGACCCGGGACGGCGGACGCTGTACCACGATTCCATCCGCCGGGCGGCCGACTGGGCGCCGGACCACATGGGCCTTCGGAAAGCCACCACCAATTACGTGGCCTCGGCCGCGGCCGCCCTGACCTTGGCCGGACGGGCTTTGAACGAGGATCAGTGGCGGCGGACGGCCCGGCATTTCGCCCGGGAAGCGGCCGGCATGATCCAGGACGAAGGGTTGGTCCGGGGGGAAGGGTTGGGCCGGAGGTTCCTGAAGAAAATCTATATCAAGCCCAAAGGCGTGGACATTGGGTACGGCCTGGAAATGACCCTGGGGGCCCTGGCTCTGTACTCCCGCCTGGCCGACGATCCCCAGGTGGCCCAGCGGCTGGAATTGGGGCTCGACGCCCATTTGTGGTTCATCGATCCGGACGGCGGTCTGGACAATTCCCTGGGCAGCCGGGGATACAAATGGACCATGTACGGCAGCAAAACGGCCCACGGCAGCCAGATGGCCCTGGCCTACGGCGCCCGGTTCCGGCCGGATTTCAAGGCCGCCCTCGAACGGACCACCCGTCACCTGGCCGGGTACGTGCATGATGGCCTCTTGGCTTCGGGCCCCTGCCCGGAAAAACCCGTCCGCGAGGAATGCCCGTATCCCACCATCGTCCGGGCGGTCAACCTGGCCTTGGCCTTATTCTATTTCCCCGAATCCGGAGTTCAGGCCGGTAAAATTCCGGCGGACCGGGAACCCTGGTGCAAAAATTTTTCGGAACTGGGGAGCTACATCATCCGGCGGGGGCCGTTCATGGCCACGGTTTCCGGGTACCGGAACCGGACCCGGTTTCCTGGTGACACCGGCCCCATCACCTATTCGGTCCCAGCCGGCGGAACCATTACCCACCTTCACGTTCAAGGATACGGACCCCTTCAGGCCGCCACCCATTTGGTGTACCACCCCTTCGAGCCCCTCCACCTGCCGCCGCCGGGCCCCCAGACCCTGAGCTTTTGTCCCAGGCTGCGGATTCACCGGGATGGCGCCACGGGATACAGCATTCTGGAATCCCGGCCGATCATCGACGTGGAGGAAGCCCCGGGTGAAACCATCGTCCGCTGCCGGGGCCGGTTCATTTCCCCCAACCCCGCCGGCCGCCACCCCGCTTCCTGGTTCCGGGCCGAATATCGCTTTACCGCCGGGGGCTTGAGCAAAAGCATGGTGGGTGAACTGGCGCCCCGAGTGGACGTGATGTCCGTGGTGGAACCCTTGGTGCTGCTCCCCGGCGCCTCGTATCGGGCCATACCCGGAGGCGTGTCGGTGACTCGGGGAAGGGTGTCCATGGCTGTCCTGGCCCGGGACGAACAGGGAAAGACCGTGGACCCTTCCGAAATCCGGGCCATCCGTTGCCCCCTGCCGGCGCTCGAAGGCCTGGCGCTGATCTGGCGGCCGGCGCCCAAGCCCGAAACCTTTTTGCGGGTGGAGTTCCAGGTTCCGCCCGCCCCATCCGCCGAAACGTCATGAAGATTCTTTATGTCAGCTACGCCGCCCATGGGTCGGGCGGAGGCGTTCACACCGCCCAGTTTCTGGCGGCGCTCAAAAAAATCCACCCGGATGTGGCGGCTCACACGCCTTGGGCCCTGCCACCGGCCGTCGAAGCCGGAGGGAAGAATCCGCCCAAGCCCAAACTCAAGGGCGGCGGTGGAGCTTTCAAGGAAATCCGGGCGTACGGCGCGGCGTGGCTGAAGCATCTGCCCGATTCCTTCCGCCTGATGCGGGATGTTCGGCCGGACGTGGCCGTTCTGCGTGAAGACCGGTACGTTTCCGCCCTTTGGTGCGCCAGGTTGTTCAACATACCGGTGCTCCTGGAAGTGAATTCCCCCTTCTTGGAACAGGACCTTCTGCCCCCCGGCGAGCGTCTGAGGGGCCGGTCGTTCTGGGAATGGCACGAACGAAGAGTGCTGGGACTGGCCGATCACGTGCTGGTCGTGTCCGACGTATTGCGGGATTACTACCTGGATCGAGGCCTTCCCCCGAACCGGATCACGACCCGGGCCAACGGCGTGGACCCGGCCCTTTTCCATGCCGGACTGGACGGCCGGCCGGTCCGGGAACGGTTGGGCCTCGATGACCAAGTGGTGATCGGCTTTTCCGGCGCCGTGGCGCCCTGGCACGGGTTGGAATTCCTGGCCAAGGCATTGGCCCGGATGGCCCGCGAACACCCCCGGGCCGCCAATCGGGTCCGCCTGCTTTTGGTCGGCCGCCGGGATGGGTACGAACCGCTTTTGCCTCTGCTGCCGGCTTATATGCCCGTGGTTTCCGGCTTCGCGGCCCATGACCGGATGCCCGAATACCTGGCCGCCATGGACCTGTTCGTGGCTCCGTACCCCCGGATCGAACCCTTCTACTTCTCGCCGCTCAAGGTGATTGAGGCCATGGCCATGGGGCTGCCGGTGCTGGCTTCGGCCCAGGGACAGATCACTCAGTTGATCCGGGACGGCGAAAGCGGAGCCCTGTACCCGGCCGGAAACGAAGACCGGTTCATCGGCCGGCTGCTCGACCTGATCGGAAACCCCGAGGCCCGCCGGACCATGGGAGCCAACGCGGCCCGGATCATCCAAACGGGGTACACCTGGGAGGAAAACGCCCGGACCGTGTTGGATATCTGCCGCCTTCTGGTGGAAGCCAAGGGCGGGGCTCGATGACCGATCCGGACGCCAAAGAACCGGGATGCTGGACCAGTATTCCGGGTTCAACTCCACCTGGAGTCCGTCTTAGGCCTTTTCCCTATCCGTACTGGGCCGGGCTGGCCATTTGCTCCGATATCGATGAATGCGACCGGGCGACCTTTCTGGCCGTTCATCGCTTCATCAACAAGGACCTGGGGCTCCCCGCGGCCGATTCCTTTTTCGGAGTGGGCCAGGTTCCGGGCCAAATGGCGTATTTTGAAGCCGACGGCCAAACGCCGTCCGCCGATGCCCCGCTCATCCGCCAGGCCATCCGGGACGGGCTGATCGACGCCATCCATTCCTGGGGGGATTTTAACCATTCCCCCCCCGACCCCGGCTTCCTTGGCGGCCTGGCCGACCGGCTGGTGAAGGAATTCCAGACCCATGGCCTTTCCGCGCCCATCTGGATCAACCATGGCGATCCGTCGAACCGCCAGAACCTGTGGGCCCGCCGGCGTCCGGAATACCAGGGGGACGATCCGGCCTCACCGTACTACTCCGCCGATCGGGCGAGGGCCTTGGGGGCGCGGTATTACTGGCTTTCGGAACTGACGCCGGGGCCTTTGTCCGCGTTCCGGCCCCGTTTGGCCACCGCCAGCCGGGTGCTTGGCAACGCCGCTAAAAACACCGTGAAGACCCTTATGGGGAAAAGGCGCTTGGTCCGGCCGGCCGACCAACTGACCGAACTGGCCGTTCCCCACCAGTTCCGGGACGGCGCTCACGGCTTGGCTTTTTCACGCTACACCCGCGATCTGGACGAAATGGCTCATCCGGCGGAACGGCACAACCTCCACCGGTCCCTCACCCGGGGGCTGCTGAACGAATTGGAAGAAACCGAAGGCTTTTTGATCCTGTACACTCATTTGGGATCGGCCTTCCGGCGGGATCGGGACCTTTTCGCCGAGGCGGACCGGAAAGCGCTGTCCGGCCTGGCCAGGCGGTTCCACGATGGCCAAATCTGGGTGGCCGCCGCCGGGACCTTGCTCGATTATTGGGCTGCCCAGCGGTCGCTTTCTTGGGAAGCGGCCCGGGAGAAGGACCGGATCGTGATCCGCCTGAGCCTGGAACCCGGGCCGGCCGGCGTTTCCCGGACCCTTGGCCCTGAAGCCCTGGACGGGCTCACGTTTGATACTCCGGATCCGGACCGGACCGTTTTGGAAACCCGGGACCCGGGCCTGGTCCCCGCCCTTTCCAACCAGCGCGTGCTGGGACCGCGCCAGGTGGGGCTTCCCGTCCGGCCCGCGCCGGCGCTTTTTGTTTTGGAGGATTGACCGCCATGGCCGGCCTTCATCTTTATTGCCGGTACGACGGCGATACCGCCGCCGCCGAGGCGAATACCCGGGAGGCCCTGGCCGACGGCGGCCCGGCCGGGGACGTGATCCGCGTTCTTTACCAGGGGAACGGCGCCGCGCTGGCGTTCCGTGGTTTTTCGGATTACCCGGTGGAGGACTGTTCCACGGACGGGCTCCGGGTGTTTCTGGAGGGCCGGATCTACGGTCTTTCCGAAGACCGGCGGAGGAATGAAGTCCGGGAAGCGGCCCAGGCCATGCTCGCGGCCCCCCCCGACGCCGAAGCTCTGGGGCGATGGCTCCAAGGGACCGACGGCGAATTCGTGGTTTGGGCGGTGGAGGAAGCCTCGGGCCGGATAACGGTTTTAGGCAGCCTTTTCGGCGCCTTGCCGGTGTATTGGACCGCGGGTCCGGAAGGAGCGGTGGTCTCCCGCCGCATCCGGTTCCCCAGGAAGATCGTCCGCCCGTCCGTGGACTCCCTGGGCCTGGCCCAGCGGCTGGCCTACGGCCATGGGCTGGCGGGAAGGACCATTTGGGAAAACATCCGGCTCCTGCCGCCCGCCGGGATGGCGGTGGTGGACCCCGCCCGCCGGATGGCCCATGTCCAAACGATCTACGCGTATGATTTCGGAGCCAATGACTCATTTTTGCCGATCGAAGCCCACGTGGACCGCTTGGCCGACCTGTTCGTCCAGGCCTGCAGGGTCCGGGCCATGGTCCCCGGACCCCATGTGCTGTCCCTTTCCGGCGGCATGGATTCCCGAACCGTGGCCGCCGGGTTGACTCGGGCGGGCGCGGCGTTCCACGGCCGCACGTTCGCCAAGGCCGGATATACCACCGACCGGGAAGCTGAACTGGCTCAACGAGTGGCCCAAACCTTGAACCGGCCCTGGAAGCTGGTCCAGGTTCCGGGCATGACGGCCCGGGCGGCCCATGATCTGCTGATCTGGCGGGGGGGGCGGAACGTTTTGTGGATGTCGTTCATCCTGGCCTTTTACCAGGCCTTGCGGGATGAATTCGGCCCCGGGGTCGTGGGGTACACCGGTGACGGCGGGGATTTCGCCCTTCCAGACATGCGGCCGGCCAGAACCATTCTCAGCCTCGAGGGTTTGGGGGATTATATTGGGGATTACGGATACATCACCAATTACTGTTTAAAAACGGAGGATGCGGCGAAATTGACGGGGATTCCCTTGGAAAAACTCACCCATTCCGTGCTCGACCATTTAAAAATATACCCAATGGATCAATGGAACACGGCCTTTATCCACTACATTTTCGTGGACAACATACCCCACATTTATCACGAAGGTCTGGACCGGAACCGGATGTTTTTCTGGCATACCAGCCCCTTCTTCGCGCCCGCGTTCCTGGGGGCCGCTCTTCGAGTCCCCTGGCCCATGAAAGCCGGATACCGTTTATACCAAAAAGTGCTGGAACGCCTTTCGCCCGAAGCGGCCCGGATCGAATACGGGAACCACCCGCTGGGGAGCCTCTCCTTTCGTTGGCATTATTTCCAATACCGATTGAAAAAGGGGCATCCCCGGCTGGCCAAGTGGCTTAAGCACCGGATCAAAGGCGAAGACGTGTACGACGAAAATTCGGACCTGGTCCGGATCGTCCGCCATCAGATTCAATCCCGCCCATCCCTGGCCGGGGCGATGGACGCCGGGTATCTGAAAAAGCTGATCCATCCGTCCTCGATGTACAACAAATTCAACGTGCTGAGCCTGTTTACCGTGGTGGCGGACCTGGAAGAAGGCCTTTCGGGTCATAGTATGCTGGAGGAGGAAGCCGATGCGGTGCTGTTGTGATCGCCTGATCCTTGGTCGTGGAAAAGGCTCCGCCGTCCGGCTTCGGCGGACGGCGCTTCGGCCTCCAGAGGGTGGGACCCGGCAGTGGGTCTTTCCCGGTTTGGGGCTCGGGTGGGTTCTGATCCTTCTGGGCGGCCTGGGAATTATTTTGACGCTGTTCACGGCCGGCCGGGCCGCGGCCGAAGGGCTCCCCATGGAAAAACTACGGCCCGGCCATCCCCGGCTGTTCCTGAACGCCGATATGCTGCCTCAGGCCCGGCGGATGGCCTTGGGACCGGAACAGGGCTTTTTGAGCCGGCTTCGGGAACTGGCCGAAAACAAGGTCGGCCGGGACTTGATCGTGGACGACGGCGGTACGGACGCGGCCGCTCTGGCGGTTCTCAATCTGGTTGAGCCCAAGATCGAAGTGTTCGAGGCCGCCCGGGATACTCTGGAAAAAACGCTCCGGCATTACAAAGCCATGGACGAGGCCAAGAAGAACGTGGATTGGACATCCAGTTCCCAGATCAACGCCCTATGCGCGTACGACTGGCTGTATCCCCAGCTTACGCCGGCCGAGCGGAAGGAATTTGGCCGGGCGCTGCTGGACCACGTGGACGTGGTGCGTCCCGGCGAAGACCGGCGGCCTTTCGCGGGCGGCAACTGGTCGGAAAAGCCCGGCCGAGGCATGTACGGCACGGCCAGCCTGCTTTTCTACGCGGGTCTGGTGTTATACGGCGAAGGGATCGACGACGCCAAGGCCGGACAATTTCTTCGCCAGGGGTACGAACTGTACCAAAGGGAGTTCGAAGTCCGGCGGGACCTGGCCGGCGACGACGGCGGTTTCATCAACTATACCCTCAATTATGCCCTGGCCATGTACCCTTGGGCCGAATTCAATTTCTTCCATGCCATGTCCGCGGCCTTCGGCGTGGATGAAGCCCGGCGGTGGCCGTACGTGCCTCTTCTGGCCAATTACGTCGTTTGGAACCTGCTGCCCGGTTCCCGGGAGTTCGGCGCGGGGGACGCCTACCACGAAACGAATGAACTGCCGGACTGGTACCTGTATACTCATCTGGCCCAGATCCGGCACTTTTACGGCCAAAGCCACCCGGATCTGGCCGCCCTGGCCGCCTGGCTCCAAACGAAACTGGGGCGGCCCCGGCATGCCGAACTGTTCCCGGCCGTGCCGTTTCTTCTTTTCAACCTGGAAAAATCGCCTTCGGCCAAGGGCCCTGACGAACTGGGGCTTCCTCCGGCCCGGCATTTCGACGGCATGGGTCAGGTGTTCATGCGGTCGGATTGGTCCGACCGACAGGTGACGGCCATGATCGTGGCCGGCGGCCGGAGCGACGAACACAAGCATTTCGATGAGCTTCATTTCGGTATCTATCACCAAGGGTATCTGGCCCTGGATACGGGATCGCGGCCCGAACCGGGCAGCCATTTGTTCAACTACTATTGCCGGACCGTGGCCCACAATTCGATCCTGATCCGAATGCCCGGCGAGGAAATGCCGGATTACTGGGGCAACTACCGCGATTTCGCGCCGAACGAACCGCCCCTGTCCACGCCCAACGACGGCGGGCAGCAGAAGGCGGCGGGCGGCCGGGTGGCGGCCTTCGTCACGCGGCCGGAATTCACCTATATCGCCGCCGACGCCACCGCCGCGTACAAGCTGGAGAAATGCCGGAAAGCCCTCCGGCGGTTCCTCTTCATCCCGCCCCGGTAC
>JAGVGV010000468.1 GCA_020056895.1 Deltaproteobacteria bacterium | reverse complement strand
ATCCGGATTCCGGTCACTTCCACGCCGGGGCAAAGGGCCACCCCTTCCCGGTCGCACCCTTTCATGAATCCCCAGACCGCCGCGTCGTGGTGCACCTGGCCGCCCGGGGGGTTGAAATACCCGCCCATGATGGGAATGGCCGCCCGGTCGCTGATGTCCAGGGCCGGGACCAGTTTTTTCAGTTCGGCCGGCCTGAGGAGATGGTTTTCAATGCCCATGCGGGTTTGGGTTTCGTGGCGCATGCGCATGGAGTTGAACCCGGCTTCGGTATGCGCCAGCCCCACCAGCCCCTTAACCCAGACCATCAGGTTCCATTCCAGTTCGGCGCTCAGTTCCAGCCACAGGTTCTTGGATAAAACGTACAGCGGCAGAATCTGAGGCGCCCGCTGGTTGACGCGAAACACCTCGGTGTTCCGGCTGGACCCGCCGTACCCGAAGTGCCGGCGTTCCAGAACGGCCACTTTTTTCACCTTGTGTTCCCTGGCCAGATAATAGGCCGCCGCCAGTCCGTGAAGGCCGCCGCCGATAACGACCACGTCGTACCGGGGGGCGGGCTCATGGAATCGCCAGAAGGGGGACGCCTTGCCCATGTTCATGCTCCTTGAAAAGGGGAGACCGTGATTTGGATTCGTTGGCTCCGACCCGCCCGGACGGCCTGTCGTCGTGGACCCGGGCCGGTGGAAGCGAACCGGGTTTTTTCAGGGTTTCATCCCGGACGTTCGCTTGAAACAGGGCCGCGAGGCGAAGAGGATCGGGATGAGTGGTTCACTCGGCGCTTCGCGGCCTTTTTAGTGAAGCCGATGAACCATCCGGATTTAGGAACCGTTAGGAAATGGAATTCGCGGAAACCGTTTGGGCCTGATGGGGCCAGCCTAGCGCGTTGAATGATTAAAATTATAATGATTGGACGACGGTTGTCAAGAAAAAAGGCCCCCAAGGGGTAAGGGTTCAGTTTCGGGGGGCCTTTGTGGAATAGGTGAGCCATTTGGAAAAGAGTTGGCTTTACCCACGGGCTGTCAGCGGCCAGCCCGCTTACCGAAGCCCGCCCCGTCTCATAGTGAACCCCAAACTCCGCCCATGCCACCCGAGTCTGAATGCATTCCCCTCCCCAGACGCGGAGTTGGGCCTTGGCGCGGCAAGGAGGGTGGACGCCAACCGGATGACTATGAGGCATGTTTCGCGGCTGGGGTTCCGTCCAAAATCGCTCGGACCGCACGGAGCAGGTCTTTCAACTGGTAGGGCTTGCCCACGTATCCCGCGGCGCCGGCTTCCAGGGTTTTCCGGCCCAGGCCCTCGCTGGAATAGCCGCTGGCGATCAGGACCTTCACCTCCGGGTCGATCCGGACCAGTTCCTTGAGGCACCGATGCCCGCCCATACCCGGCATTCCCAGGTCCATGACGATCAGATCGATCTCGTTTTTTCGGGAAGCATAGAGGTTCAAGGCCTCTTCGCCGCTGGAAGCGGTCAGAACGGTGTAACGATAACTCATCAGGGCTTGGGAGGCCATGTTCCGGATGGGTTCCTCATCATCGACCAGAAGGATGGTTTCGACGCCTCCCCGAAGCGGTTCGGCCACGAAGTCGTTCTGAGTTTCGCTTTGATCCTCCGGTTCGGTGGCGGGAAGATACATTTTAAAGGTGGTTCCGGTCCCTACCTCGCTGTCACAGGTGATCGTTCCGCCATGGCTGTTCACGATGCCATACACGGAGGCCAGACCCAGGCCGGTTCCCTTGCCGACTTCCTTGGTGGTAAAGAAGGGATCGAAAATTTTTTCCATCGTTGCCCGGCTCATGCCGTGGCCGGTATCGGAAACGGTCAAAAGAACGAACTTCCCCGGCCGGACGCCGGAATGAGTCTGGGGGTCTTCCTGACCCAGCATCAGGTTTTCGGTTTTCAGGAGCAATCGGCCGCCATCGGGCATGGCGTCCACGGCGTTTGTGCCGAAATTGAGCAGCGCCTGTTCGATTTGAACCGGATCGGCCAGGACCGGCCACAAGCCTCCGGTAAGGTGAAGATCGATCCGGATCATTTTGGGAACGGTGCGATCCAGGATTTTTCCGGCCTTTGCCACCGCCGTATTCAGATCGATCACCTGCCTTTTCGCTTCGGCCTTGCGGCTGAACAGCAATAGTTGCCGCACCAGTTCGGCGGCCCGAATGCCCGCCGCCCAGATTTCTTCAATTCCCTCCCGTTCGGGATCGCCCGCGGGGGCGTTCATCAACAGCATCTGGGCATAGCCGTTGATTATTTGCAGCAGGTTGTTGAAATCATGGGCAATGCCGCCGGCCAGCGTTCCCACGGCCTCCATTTTCCTGGCCTGTTGCAGTTGTTCTTCAAGGCGGGCTTTTTCCTGGGCGGCTTGAACGCGGTCGGTAACGTCGGTGATGAACACCAAGGCGGCCGGCCGGCCTTCCCAGTTCATCAGCACCGGGGAAATATCCACCCAGGGGATGTCGCCATTGGTTTTTAAAAGCCGCGTGGAATAGGCGACGGTGACGGGTT
>JAGVGV010000046.1 GCA_020056895.1 Deltaproteobacteria bacterium | reverse complement strand
CGACGCCCCGGTGATCCGCGCCTATTTTTCCCGCCCGGAAGTTCAGGACGCCCGGACCCGGGTGGGTTTGGATGCGCCCACCGACGTGGAACTGGAATACATCAGCCAGGGCCGGAGCGATCACTGCAACCACAACACCTTCAACGGCCTGTTCCGGTACCGGGACCTGTTGACCGGCGAAGCCGTGGTAGTGGACAACCTGTTCAAGACCTGCATTGTGGCCCCCACTCGGGAACTGGCCGCGCAAAAGGATTGGGTGGTTTCGGTGTTGTGGGACAACGCGGGCGTGGGCCGGTTCGACGCCGATCATTTCTATACCATCACCGGCGAAACCCACAACAGTCCCAGCAACATGGAAGCATACGGCGGCAGTCTGACGGGCATCGTGGGGGTGTACCGGGACCCCATGGGCACGGGGCTGGGATCGCGGATCATCATGGGTACGTATGGGTTTTGCGTGGGACCCCGGGGCTACGACGGACCGCTGAAACCCCATCTGCACCCCCGGAGGCTCCTGGACGGAGTGATCCAGGGCGTGAAGGACGGCGGGAACAAAAGCGGCGTGCCCACCACGTACGGCTTGGTCTGGTTCGACCCCGGGTACTTGGGCAAGTGTCTGGTGTTCGTGACCGCGTTGGGCCTGATGCCCAGCCGGATCAAAGGCGAGCCGTCGGACCGGAAAACCACCCATCCCGGCGACCGGATCGTGATGTGCGGAGGCCGGGTGGGCAAGGACGGGATCCACGGCGTCACCGCCTCCAGCCAGGAATACAGCCCCCACACGCCGGCCGGTCACGTGCAGATCGGCGACCCGTACACCCAGAAAAAAATGCACGACTTTTTGCTGGAAGCTCGGGACGAAGGCCTGATCCAGTTCATCACGGACAATGGCGGGGGCGGCCTGAGTTCTTCCATTGGCGAATCGGCCCGGTTTTCCGGCGGCGCCGTGGTGGACTTGGACCTTGTACCGCTGAAATACGAAGGCCTGGACCAGTGGGAAATCTGGGTGTCGGAATCCCAGGAACGGATGACCGTGGCCGTCCGACCCGAAGACATCCCCCGGTTCATGGAACTTTCCCAGCTTCACGGCGTGGAAAGCACGGTGATCGGCGACTACACCGATTCCGGCCGGCTGCACCTGAAATACAAGGGCCGGACCTGCGCGTACGTCGATTTGGACCTCTTGACTTCGGATTTTCCTCAATGGGAATTCGACGCCGAATGGCTGGCGCCCGAAGCCCGGGGTCTGGTGGAACCGGTCTTTGGGCCGCCGGCCGACTGGGAAACTCTGCTGGTGGATTTCATGGCCCGGCCCAATCTGGCGGCCAAGGAATGGATCACCCGGCAGTACGATCACGAAGTCCAGGGAACCAGCGTACTAAAACCCCTGGGCGGCGTCCGGCGGGATGTGCCGAACGACGCGGCCGTGGCCATGCCCGTATTGGGGTCGTTCCGCGGCTTGGCGCTGACTCAGGTGGTCCATCCCGCCTACAGCCGGATCGACACGTATCCCATGGTCGCGGCGGTGATCGACGAGGCGGTCCGGCGGCTGTTGGCCGCCGGGGGCGATCTGGATCATATCGGCGGCGTGGACAATTTCTGCTGGCCCGGCATTGAATACGACGCCCGCCGGAACCCGGACGGCAAGTACAAGGCGGCTCAGTTGGTCCGCGCCAACTGGGCCCTCAGGGACGGTTGCCGGGCGTACGGCATTCCGCTCTTGTCCGGCAAGGACAGCATGTACGTGGACGGCCACTTGGCCGATCCGTACGGCCGGCGACAAAAGGTTTCGGCTCAGCCCACCCTGATGTTCACCGCGTCCAGCGTGATGGACGATGTTCGTCGCTGCCAGACCATGGATTTCAAGGATTCCGGGGATTCCCTCTATCTGGTCGGGATGACCCGGGACGAACTGGGCGGTTCGGAATACTATGAAATGATGGGCCAGGTGGGATTGAACGTTCCCCGAACCGATTTCACGGCCAACCTGGAATTGTATCAAGCCTTCCAGGCGGCGTACCGGGAAGGCCTGTTCGCTTCGGTGAAAGCCCTGGGACGGGGCGGTCTGGCGGCGGCTTTGATCTATTCCGCCCTGGCTTCGGACCGGGGATTTTCCGTGGACTTGGCCCGGATGGCGGTGGACGGCGACCTGGACCCGGTCCGGCGGCTTTTTTCGGAATCCACCGGCCGGCTGCTCGTTTCGGTCCGGTCCGCCGGCGTGGCCCGGTTTGAAGAAATCATGGCCGGCCGGCCGTCGGCCTTTTTGGGCAAGACCCGGGCCGATGAGATCGCTTTGATCAAGATGGACGGCCTCAACCTGGTTCGCATGGCCATCGATCGGCTCCGGGCCGGGTTCATGCGGCCTTTCGGTCACCTGATATGAATGCTTCCTCCGTTAAAGCCCTGGTTCTGGCCGGATACGGCATGAACTGCGATCTGGAAAGCCAGTTTGTCTTGAACAAGGCTGGCGCCCTAGCCGACCGTCTCCATGTGAACCGCCTGATCGAACTGGAAAAATCCGGCCAGGGATTGGATCGATACCACATTCTGCTCATTGGCGGCGGCTTCGCCTACGCCGACGACCACGGCGCCGGGTTGCTTTTGGGCCTCAAGCTGAGGGCTCGCCTGGGCGACGCGATTTTAAAATTCATCGCCGACGGCAAGCTGATCATCGGCGTGTGCAACGGGTTCCAGGCCTTGGTGAACATGGGCCTTCTACCCGGGTTCGGCGGGGATTACCAGACCCGCAATGTGGCCTTGGCCGCCAATGACTGCAACACGTACCGCGACCAATGGGTGCACCTGAAGGTGGACCCCCAAGCCCGGTGCGTGTTCACCCAAGGCTTGGACACTCTGGAAATTCCCGTCCGGCACGGGGAAGGCAAATTCTACGCGCCTCCCGACGTGATGGACCGGCTGAAAGCCAACGGCCAGGCGGCTTTGAGATACGGCCGGCCCGAAACGGAGGAAGTCCGGCGGCGCGACGCCCAAATGCCGCCAACCCCGCCCCGAATCGTTCCGGCCAACGGAGTGTTCCCGTACAATCCCAACGGCGCCCTGGACGATATTGCCGGCATTTGCGATGAAACCGGCCGGGTGTTCGGATTGATGCCCCACCCCGAGGCTTTTCATTCCCTATACAACCACCCGGACTGGACCCGGCGGATGGATCACCCCCTGCGTTGGGG
The DNA here is from genome assembly GCA_020056895.1 of Deltaproteobacteria bacterium. Classification (GTDB taxonomy): domain Bacteria; phylum Desulfobacterota; class Desulfarculia; order Adiutricales; family JAGVGV01; genus JAGVGV01. Next base: position 5,254 of record JAGVGV010000046.1, on the reverse strand, counting down.
CCGGCCGTTGCCGGACGAAGACGGCGACGGTATGAAAATTTTCAGGAACGCCGTCCGGTACGTGGCGGAAAACTTTTGATCCCTTTTTTTCGAGCTTCATTTCCTTTTTGAAGGTGAACGGACCATGAGCGATCAAATGGACCTGACCGCTGGCGAACGGACCGCGTACCGGACCTGCCCCTTGTGCGAGGCCACCTGCGGATTGGAAATTACCATTAAGGACGGCCGGGCCGTCCACGTCCGGGGGGACCGGGACGACGTGTTCAGCCGGGGGTATCTCTGCCCCAAGGGAACGGCCCTGGCCGACCTTCATCACGATCCGGACCGGTTGAGGCGTCCTCTGGTCAAAAAAGAGGGCGTCTTCCGCGAAGTGAGCTGGGACGAAGCCTTCGCCGCCGTCCAGGCCGGGTTGATGCCCCTGATCGAAAAACATGGCAAGAACGCCGTGGGCCTGTATTTGGGCAACCCGAATGCCCACACCATGGCCGGCGCCCTGGCCGTTCGGCCCTTCATCAAGGCGCTGGGGTCCCGGAACGTGTTCAGCGCCAGCACCGTGGACCAGATTCCCAAGCACCTGGCCTCGGGCCTGATGTTCGGCCACCCGGCCACGATCGCCGTGCCCGATCTGGACCGGACCGATTATCTGCTGATCCTGGGCGCGGACCCCATGGAATCCAACGGGTCCCTGGCCACGGCCCCGGATTGGCCCGGACGGCTTAGGGCCTTGAAAGAACGGGGCGGTCGGTTGGTGGTTGTGGACCCCCGCCGCACCCGGACCGCTGGGCTGGCCCATTGGCATCTGGCCATCCGCCCGAATGCCGACGCCTTTTTGCTGATGGCCCTGGTCCAAGTGCTGTTCGCCGAAGATTTGGCCCGCCCGGGCCGGTTGGCGGATCACGCCCTGGGAATCGACCAAATGAAGGAACTCAGCCGGCCCTTTACGCCGGAAGCGGTGGAAGGCCATACGGGCATTCCCGCGGACCAGATCCGGACATTGGCCCGGGAACTGGCCGGCGCCCCTTCCGCGGCCGTATACGGCCGGATGGGGCTGAGCACCGTGGGGTACGGCGGCCTGGCCACTTGGCTGGTGGATGTGGTCAACGTGCTCACCGGCAATCTGGACCGGCCCGGCGGGGCCATGTTTCCCACGCCGGCTCATCTGCCCAAAAAGCAAAAGCCCGGCGGTAAGGGCTGGACCTTCGGCCGATGGGCCAGCCGGGTGGGCGGGTTTCCGGAAATCCTGGGCGAACTGCCCGCTCACACTCTGTGCGACGAAATGGAAACCCCGGGGGAAGGCCAGATTCGGGCTCTGATCACCATCGCCTCCAACCCGGTGATCGGGTTGCCCAACGCGGCCCGAGTCGACCGGGCGTTGGCGGCCCTGGATTTCATGGTCTCGGTGGACTTTTACGTGAACGCATCGACTCGCCACGCCCACGTGATTCTGCCCCCCACCGGCCCCTTGTCCACGGCCCATTATGACGTCAACTTTTACAATATGTCCGTCCGGAACATCGCCCACTATTCGCCGCCGGTCCTCCCCATGCCCGACGACGAACGGGATAAGTGGGAGATATTTTACAAACTGGCCTTGATTTTCAGCGGCCAGGGCTCCGGAGCCGACGTGGGGACTTTGGACGATTTCGTAACGGCCGTTCTGGTCGGCCCCGCAACCCAAAAGCCGGGAAGCCCTTTGTTCGGGAAAGAGGCCGAAATCCTGGCCGAGTTGAAACTCTGGAAGGGACCGGACCGGATGCTCGATTTCATGCTCCGGACCGGTCCGCACGGCGATGGTTTTGGCGTGAACCCGGATGGTTTGACCCTGGCCAAACTACGGGAACAGCCCCATGGGATCGATCTGGGGCCCCTGGAGCCCCGGATCCCCGGAATTCTGGCCACGCCGTCGGGCAAGATCGAACTGGCGCCCGAACCCATGGTCCAGGACGCTGGGCGGCTGAAGAAACAACTGGGGGAAAAGGTGGCCGACGAACCGTTGCTGATCGGCCGCAGGCACCTGAGAACCAACAATTCGTGGATGCCCAACATCCCCGTCCTGGTAAAGGGACCGGACCGCTCGGTGCTGTTCGTTCACCCCGACGACGCCATTCGCTGGGGCCTGACCGAGGACGGCCGGGCAAAGGTGGTCAGCCGGGTGGGTGAGGTGACGGTTCCGGTCCGGATCACCGATGAAATCCGGCCCGGCGTGGTCAGTCTGCCGCATGGGTGGGGGCACGACCTGGACGGCGTTCAAATGGCCACGGCCCGGGAACACGGCGGCGTGAACGTGAACCTTGTGACCGATGACGAACGGTTCGATCCGCTGTCCCAAAACTCCGCGCTCAATGGCGTTCCGGTTCGGGTGTTCCCGGCCGCATGAGCCATCTTCCTTCCTTCCGGGGGACCAAAGTTCACCCCAAAGGAAGGTTTGGACGGGGGTGTTCGCGCCCGGCTCGATCAACGGATCGGATCGAACCTTGAGGTTTAATAAAAAACATAGGGCGCGTTCGCGGTATTCACCCATACACTGATGCCCAGATAGTAATTATCGCGGCCGGGAATTCCTCCGGTATGCAACGGCGCTCCCGGGTTCCAGGACTGCGCGTTGAACCAATAAAACCCCGCCCAGTTTCCGAAATTGGGCACGATCTGGTCGGTTTGGAAGGCCGGATCCATCACCCAATAATTCCCCGCGTCGCGGCGGGCAAGAAGATAATGGAGCCCTCCCGGAACGGCGCAGACCATCAGCACCCGGGCGTCGTTATCGAAATCCCGTTCCCTCAAGCCTCGGGGCCACCGCCAGATCCAGTTGGCCCAGCTCCACAGTTCACCGGAATAACTGAGCCATTCCCGGATCATATTTTGAAATTGGACGGCCAGTATGGTTACCGTCCGGGTGGGCGATTCCACCAGGCTGGCGCGAAAACCTTGGTTTTTCAGATACCGGACGATCTTGGCCGGAGCGCTGACATCACTGTTGTTCGGGACCATGGCATGATAATTACGGCTGACTTGCTGGTAAATCAGGTTTTCCTGGACATTGGTCGCCAAGCCGGCATTGTTCGTCAATTCGGCCATGGCCACGGCGGAAGTCGCCGCCCCACAGGAGCGGGCATACTGCTGCAATAAAGTGAATCGCGGCACGGTATTCCTCCCGGTAATGAAATCCCAATGTTAATTGTGGATATATAATCTCAGAATTGTTCGATTTTGTCAAGATGAACATGCTCTTTTCATAATAAAGCGAAGCCGCTGTTTATGAACATTTTTCTCATGGATTCCCGAAAGTAAGGACACGAAATATCGCGGTGAGTTATAGCGAAGAACATGAATATTCACTACGCGTTTCGTTACCTAAGCGGCGAATTGAATGGTATGGTATCGGTCCAGCTTTGACGGGTTGTCCGGAATTAAAAGGCATATCCCGTTGAACGAAATAACTCAGGCCACGCCCCAATTTTTTATAAACCGATTTGCACCGGAAAATCATTCAGGCCTCGGGACGATTAGTTCGTCCGGAGCAGAGCCAGGGCCAGGCCATGGAGCGTGTTGGCCTGAGCCACCATTGCCGTGGCCGCCTGGACCAGAATCTGGGCCCGGGTAAAGGCGGTGACTTCCAGGGCCACGTCCACGTCCGAAATCCGCGATTCGGCTTCGGAGAGCGTTGATGCCTGAAGGGTCAGGGCGGTTACGGTGTTTTCCAGCCGGTTGTGAACGGCGCCCAGATCCGCCCGGGCCCCATCCTTTCTACTAATCGCATCGGTGATCGCCGCCAGCGCGGCCTGAGCCGCAGACTGGGTCCGGATTTCCGCGCCGTTCCAAATGGGATCGGCCGCGTCCTGAAGCTGGGAAAAATCGGATGTGGTAAATCCGGAGATCGTGCGGATCGTCCCGAAACTCAGGCCGCCCAGGTTCAAATCATAGGTCGCGCCCGACCCCACGTCCGCCAGCCGAAGGTCGTTTCGATCCCCCACGTCCCGGCCTTCCAGGCGCACGCCCCAGCCGCCGCCCACCGTCTGAGCCGCCGTAAACCGGCCCCAATCCTCCCCGCCCATGGCGAATACCGTCGAAGAAGCGGCGGTCTGATACGTTTCCATGTTCTGCCACTGGAGCCGCGCCGCCGCCGCCGCGATGCCCGAAGCCCCCAATCCCTGTTCCTGGGCGGTCACATAGTCGTAATTCCCGCCGGTTTTGTGGAACACGAACACGTCCCCGTTCCGAACCACGGCCCAAAAGCTCTTGCTGGATTGGTTGATCGCCCGGGCCAGGGCGGTCCCGGCCAATTGGTTGAGCGGCAACAGTTTGAAGACGTCCCGAGTCGCGTCGTACCCGGAAACCGCTGCTCCGGAATAGTATTGGTACACTTCGTTACCCAAGATAACGTTCACCGCGCCCGCGCCCAAGTTCCAGGTGCTGGCGCAAACGTTGGTCACGAAATCCACCTTCACCCGGGACTGGGTTCCGGCGTTCACCGCGTTAATCAGGTCCTGGAGCGACCAGTCGCCATTGGCCCGATACATCCCGGCCAGGTAAGAAACCGTGGCCTCCAGGGAGCCCCCTCCCCCGCCGTCCGGGTCCATGGCCGCGTTTTGATCGTAGTTGTACGCATAAGCGAAAGCTCGCCCGGAAACGCCGGCAATAGGGGTGGTCAGGGAATCATAACCGGCGTTGCCGCAGCAGCGGGTGAGTATCCCCTGGCCCCAAATATCGTTCTTGCCGTCGCCCCCCACCCGCAGACCGCTGGCCGTGGTGGCCCGCATATCGTCCACCCGGATGTAGTAGTAATCCTCGGCGGCGCTGTTCCCAGGCCCGAAGTGCACTTTCAACCCGTTGGAACGATTCAAATATTTCAGCGATCCATCCAGGAGCATCTGGTCGTTGAAATCGGTTTCGGCGGCGATCCGATCAATCTCATCCGCCATGGCCTGGTATTCGCTGTTCATGAGCACCCGTTGGGCGGTGGTATAGGTGCCCGTGGCCGCCTGTTCGGCCAGTTCCTTCATCCTTGTCAGTTTTTCATCGATAATGGCCAGGGCGTCGTCGGCGGTCCGTACCAGGCTGATGGCGTCGGAAGCGTTCCGAACCCCCTGATTCAACACGGCGATTTCCGTCCGCATAACTTCCCGGACGGCCAAGCCGGCCGCGTCATCGGCGGCGGATTGAATCCGAAGGCCAGACGAAAGCCGGCGGGTGGACGTGGACAGATCACGGTACAGCACCGACAGGTTCCGCGCCGCCATCTGGGCCAGAAGGTTAT
>JAGVGV010000354.1 GCA_020056895.1 Deltaproteobacteria bacterium | reverse complement strand
CTGATCGACGGCGTAAAGCGCCCCCTGGACGCCGGAACCCTTGAAACGTTCAACCAATACCTGGACATATACAGCGTGGTGGGCGCGTGACATCCGGTCCGCCGTCCGGCCCGAATGCCGTTCAGGGGTTCCCGCCGGACCCCGGGCCGATCCTCGATGAACTGGACCGGGTGATCGAAGCCGCGTACTTCGTACCCCTGAGCTTGGGCGACGCCCTGGCTTTGCGGCTCCGCTGTCCGGGCCTCAAGGGCCTGGCCTTATCGGACGTGATCGACGTTTTCACCTTGATGGAAGACGTGGACATCCCCCAGACCGACGACGGCCAGCCCGACGCCGGCCGGGCCATGAGGGCCTTTCTGGATATGCTGGCCCAAAGGCGCCCCGATCTGATGGACCGCATCCGCCAATCGGACGACCGTCTGGTGCTGGAACCCGGCCTGGCCTTGGGCGCGGCGTTGACCATGGGACGCCGAGCGATTATGCGCTGGCGGGAAGAATGGGCGGGGGAGAGCGCTTCAAGTCATGGCGATGATGATCGATCGCTGGAGCGGATTCTGGCGGAAATTCTGGCCGGGTTCGATCCCGATCAGACTCCGGACGATTCAGCCTGGCGGCGGGCGCTTCGGACTTGGTTAAAGGGTTTGGACCCCCTGGTTCAGCCCTGGGTGTATCTAGAAGCCTGGGCCGAATTCGTTCGGGGGGTGCTGGATGAACCCATCCGTCCGGAACTGGAAAAACGCTGGCCGTACTGAACGTTTCCCGCCCCGTCGCTCGCTTTGACCACCTGGTACAACCCGGATTCCGGATCAGGCGTCCTCTTCATCAAAGGCGCGAACCCTGTTCCGGCCCGCCTTTTTGGCTCGGATCAGGGATTCGCGGGCTTTCGAGAGCAGGTGTTCAAGGTCTGGAGCATGGCCGTTCACGCTGGCCAGGCCAATGCTGACCGTTACCCCCACCCGGCCCCGGCGGCTGGGGAAAACGGTTCGTCCCACGGCGGCCAGCAGCCGTTGCGCCACGATCATCGCGCCGTCGGGTCCCGTAGCGGGCAGGGCCGCGGCCAAGATGGCGGGCGACAACCGGCCCACGAAATCCACGGCCCTTAATCCGGCCAAGAGCGCGTCGGCCACCCCTTTGAGCACTACGTCTCCGGTTTCCGGGCCAAACGTGGCGTTCAGGGCGCCCAAATGGTCCACATCCACCAGGAGCAGGGACAACGCATGCCCGTACCGGCGGGCCCGCTCCACTTCCACGCCCAGGTGCCGCTGAAAATGCTCCTCACGGATCAGGCCGGTCAGCGGATCGGTTAGGGAGGCTTCGCGCCGGGCCAGGTTCTCTTTTTTTCGCCCGGTAATATCCTCGATCAAGACCAGCCGGCCCAGGTCCCGCCCGCCGGGTTCCTGAAGGGGAATCAAGCGGAGCACCCAGAACCGGCTGGCTTCGCTTTGACCCCAGGTAATCTCTTCCTCGAAACCTTCGCGGCGTTCCAACCGGACCAGCAGACTGGGGTACTTGGAAAAAAGCACGGCCAGGGAAACCCCCAGAACCTCTTCGGAAGCCAGGCCCAAAAGCCGCCTGCCGGCCAGGTTCCAGTCCATCACCCGGTTCCCTTCGTCCAGAACCAGGGCGCCGGCGGCCATGTTTTCCAGCACCGCGCCTCGGGACAAAGGCAGAAACGCTGTTCGTTCGCGCCGTCCCAAACCCGCCATCAGGCCGGTAAAAGTGGCGATGAAGGCATAGGGCGTGGGGTCCAGGCCGGGGTGCGCCTGATGTTCCAGCGCCAGCCACAGATGGCCCAACCCCAGGGCCGTGGCCGAAAAGCCATCCAGGTCCACCCGAAACCGGTACAACCGGGGCCGCCGCCAGGCGCTGACCAGGCCGCCGGATACGGACAGCACCAGAACCACGAAAACGAAAACGAACCAAGCCAAAAGAACCGGGCCGATGGCGTACGGGGAAGGGGCCAGGCCCAAACCCACCGGAGGGCCGATAAAAGGCCGAAGAGCGGGCGTCCAAATCGAGGCCAGGAACAGAACCGGAACCAGGAACCAGAAGCCGGTGACCAGATGATCCCTGGTCCCCTGCCGAATGAAATCCCGGTGGGCGAAAAACAGGAACCCCAAAGCCGCCCCGGCCGCGCCGGTGAACCGGGCCAGACGCCAGAACTCCCTTTCCACCGGGTTCGGCGTCCATAACCCCACCATTTGAGACCAAGCCCACAGGGCATAAAAAAGCAGCATGATCGTCAGGGCGTTCATGCCGGGGTCCTGCCGCCGGACCGCGAACAAGGCCGTGGCCGCGGCCATCAAACCGGCCAGGGCATAGGCCAGGGGGAGCGTTTGAAGGGTCAGGTTCATCCCACCATCCCGGACTTGGGTTTCAATGCATATTTGTGGTGGATTGGATCCGTTGATCCCCCATCGGTTCCTTTGGAGAAAAGGGTTACCTCGCCGGGAACGAACGCCGTTTTGCCCATCCCGGCGTGGAGGGCCGAAACCGGAATCGTTTCCGGCCCAAACGTTTTCATTCCATCTCCGAAAGCGCTCACAGCCCCTCACCGGGGCCCGCTCCCCTCGAGGGGAAAGGAAAAAAAGGCCCTCAACCAACCAAAGTTATACCCAATAACGAATGTAAACGGCACGTGAGAATCCCTCGGGAAATGGGCTGTCCAAAACGGGCCTTTTTCCATCCCCTCGCCCCCCCCGCTGGGGGATAGAACGGGATGAGAGGGTTCCTTTCCGGAACCATCGCCCCTCACTCGTCACCCATCCCCATCACCCGTCGCGAGGCGCGTTTGTGCATCGCGGCCACCGACCGGAATCAGGCGGATTCGTCCAACCATTCCAGGAACAGCCGCACGAAACCGGCATCCAGTTGGGCGCCGGCCACTTCGGCCATGATTTCCCGGGCCTTGTCCACGGGCATGCCCTGGCGGTAGGGCCGGTCGGTGACCAGGGCGTCGTACGTATCGGCCACGGCCAGCATCCGGGCCAGGACCGGGATCTGGTCCCCGGCCAGGCCTTTGGGATACCCTCGGCCGTCGATCCGTTCGTGATGGTGCAAAATGGCCGGCACCACCTGTTCCAACAAGGGAATGGGTTTCAGGATATCGGCGCCCCTTCGGGAATGTTCCTTGATGATCTCGAATTCCTCTTCGGTCAGCCGTCCGGGCTTGTGAAGGACCCGGTCCGGAATACCGATCTTGCCGATATCGTGAAGCAACCCGGCCTGCTTCAGGGTTTCGATCTGGTCGGAATTAAGGCCGGCCTTGCGGCCGATGGCCACGCTGTACCGGGCCACGTTTTCCGAATGAAACCGGGTATAGGGGTCCCGTTCATCGAGAGCCCGGGCCAGCGACGTGATGGAGGCCAGCACCACGTCCCATTCGATCGCTTTCTGGGACCTTCGTTCGGCGAGCAGGCGTTCGACCAGAAGAATCAATCCTTCCCGGGTGAAGGGCTTGGTCAAATAAGAGGAAATGCCGACCAGCTTGCCCATTTTTCGGGCGCCGGCGCTGGTTTTTTCGGTCATGAGAACGAAGGGGATCCGTTCGGCGCCGGGCATGCGGCGGATTTGTTCGCAAAGCTGGTACCCGGCGGCGGGATCGCCCAGGGTATCGGCGATAATCAGGTCGGGTTTGGCTTCCCGGATCGTCCGGGGCGCTTCGTCGGCCAACGGCTGAATCCGGACCTCGAACCCCTGCTGTCCCAAAGCCTGCCGCAGGTGATGCACCACGTTGGGTTCGCCGGCCACCACCAGCACTTGTTCCTGGCGGCGGGCCGGAGGCGGGATGAGGTACGATTCCACCTTGTTCAGAAGTTCATCCGGAAAAAAGGGCTTGGCCATGTATTCATCGGCTCCGGCTTCAAACCCGGCGGCGATGGTTTCATGGTCCACGCGGCTGGAAAGAATGATGAGTGGGAGCCCGGCGTTGACCGGCCGGGACCGGACCGCCTGGCAAAAAGCCAAGCCGTTCATCACCGGCATTTCCACGTCGGTCAGGACCACGTCGGGCGCCACTTCATCCAATATCTGAAGGGCCTTTTCCCCGTTTTCGGCGGTGAAAACCTGGTAGGGCGTACCGATGAAGGCTTTACGGAGCTGCGCCAAAAGGGTGGGGCTGTCGTCCACGCACAGAACCCGCTTGGCCCGGGGAACGCGGCGGACCTCTTTCAACACACCGGAAAGCTCGGCGGGCTGGTTCCGGAGCACCCAGGTGCGGTCGGACGGGGCGAGCCGAGGGACTTTATCCTGGTCGGCTTCGGCCACCAGCACATACAACACCGGAATGCCGGCCGCCTGGTGCGCCCGGCGGAGCCGTTCGTACAACGCCGGATCATCCACCAGGACCACCACGTCCGGAGGCCGCCGGCCAATGGCTTCGATCAGTTCATCCCGGCCGAAAAGTTCAAGGCTGTTCCCGCCGGCGTCTCGAAACACCTTCGTCAAAAGGCGCACGAAGGTGGGGTTGCCCTTGGCCAAATACACTCGGCGGTTCGGAACGGCGGCTCCGGTGGGCGTTTCCGACACGGATTCCATCCTTACCGCCCCCAAGTTGGAGCACATGGTTCCATACCCTTTGGCTCCCTCACGCTTTTCCCCCACCCCAAACCCCGAAGGCACGCTACCATGAAAGGGGAAACGGGTCAACGGCGGTCTCGGGACCCGTGAAACCACGATGTCCCGGGGGGCATGGATTGAGCGGGCGGGGTGGATCAGGGCTTGGATACCCTTATTTTAAACATTCAAACCTTTCGGGAATCTCTTCACCTCACCCTCTCCCCCATGGGCCTATACGCGAACCCAAAGTTGGACGTGCTCCCAAGCGCTAACCTCTGGGACCCCACCCCGTGGCGGCTCCAGTTACATGCCTGTTCTCCCGATCAATTGAAATTATGTGAACGGGGTGGGAAGCGGTAGGTTCCGAACGCGGGTTCCCAAGCACGAGCCTGGGAACCCGCGAAGGTATTCGTTTCGCGCTTATGGCCCGGGAAGCCCGGGTCCCTTGCCGAATCAGCCCTGGAACCACTTCAGGCTGCCCGGGTTGGTGGTGGCGGGCACGATCTTCCAGTCCGTGGGTTTCAGGTGCGCGGCCGTGGCCTCGGCCAGGCTGGCCCAAATGGGCAGATAATGGGCCGGCATAATGTCCATGCCGCCGTACATGATGCTGGACGTCCCCATGGTCAAGGGGTACGAGGGCGGGACCAAAGATTTTTCTTCGTCCGTGCCCTTTTTTCCCCCATGTTTCTTCCGGATGTCATCCCGCTTTTTCATGAATTCCGTATTGGCCGTCTCATACCCCGATACGTCCACGCTCAGGGATTCCTTGTTGGT
>JAGVGV010000439.1 GCA_020056895.1 Deltaproteobacteria bacterium | reverse complement strand
GTGCGGTTTCTGCTCAAGGAGCCGGCGCCCCTGGACCTGATCGCTTCATCTCAGTACGGAGCGTACATCTTTTCCCCCAAATCCGCGGAACAAGGTTCCGATTGGTTCATGAAGGGCCACGACGCCGGCACCGGCCCATACAAAGTCGATTCCTGGGAAAAAAACCAGCAGGTGGTGCTGAGCCGGTTTGACGGGTACTGGGGCGGCTGGGATAAGCCGCATTTTGACAAAGTCATCATCAAGATCGTTCTGGAACAATCCACTCAGGTACAAATGATCAAAAGCGGCGAAGCGGATTTCGCTTCGTTGGTTCCCGTGGACGGCTTGGCCGGCCTGAAGAATGATCCCGGCGTGGAGGTCTTAACGCCCACGAGTTGGCAAAATTCCATGTTCCTGATCAATGTCAAGAAACCGCCTACCGACAACCCCAAGGTCCGGCAGGCTTTGCTATACGCCTGGGATTATCAGGCCGTGGTGAAATCCGTTTACAATAACCTGGCCACGGTGGGTGAAGGCCCGGTTCCCAAGACCATGTGGGGCCACAATCCCAACCTGCCCAAGAACGAGTTCAATCTGGCCAAGGCCAAGCAGCTTATCCAGGAAAGCGGCCTGAAACCGGAGCAGCTCAAAATGCGCATGGCCTATATTTCCACATCCCAGGAATACGCCAACTGCGCCCAATTGTATCAAGCCATGCTGGCGCAGATCGGCGTGGAATTGGAATTGACCCCCGGGGAATGGGGCACCATTTGGGAACAGGCAAAGAAAACGGAAACCGCGCCCAACCTGCAGTCCATGACCTGGTGGCCCACCTATCCCACGCCCAGCGACTGGCTGATCGGCATGTTCCGGACCGAGACCCCGGCGTTGTTCAACCTGTCCCATTATTCCAACCCCGAGGTTGATGCGCTGATTGACAAAGGGGTAAAACTGGAAGGGGTGGACCGCAAGGCGGCCATCGAGGCGTATCAGAAAGCACAGGAACAAATCGTCCGGGACGGGGCGGGCATCTTTTACGCCGATATCAATACGCGCGTCGTTAAACGGAAGTCCGTGGCCGGATATGTGAACAACCCGGCGTACGGGTCCGTCTTTTTTTACAACATTTACCGTCAGTAACGGGAAGGCGATCCGGCTCCGGGGCGGGAACCGCGCCGGATCGCGCCTCCTTATTGAGGACCGGCTGGAGAAGCATGGGACAGTACCTGATCCGGCGCCTGTTGTTTGGGTTGCTGATTCTGTTCGGCGTGTCGGTCATCACGTTTTCGTGGCCCGGGTGATCCCCGGTTCCCCCGAGGCCATGTGGATCGGCGCCAAGCCCACGCAGGAACAGCTGGATCAGGCGCGCCACGAACTGGGCCTGGACCGGCCGGTGGTTATTCAGTACCTGATGTACGTGGGCCGGCTGGCCCAAGGGGATCTCGGCATATCCCTGCGAACCCGACGCCGAGTGGCCGAGGAACTGGCCGAACGCTGGGCGGCGACGTTCGAGCTAGTCACCTTGTCCATCCTGGCCGCTTTGGCGATCGGCATCCCCGCGGGCATCTGTTCCGCGACCCGCAAGGATCAGGCGCTGGATCACGTCAGCCGGGCCGTGTCCATCTCGGGTGTGGCCATGCCTGTTTTCTGGTTGGGCATGACCCTGCAAATACTACTGCACGGCAAACTCGGCTGGTTTCCGCTCCAGGGACGCATCGGCAGCCAGGTGCTCATGGATCACCCCATCGCCCCTATCACCGGCTTTTACCTCTTGGATGCGTTGGTCGAGGGCAACTGGTCGGCCTGGTCATCGGCGGTCGGGCACATCGTGCTTCCGGCCTTCACGTTGTCGTTCGCCTCTCTGGCCGTGATTACCCGCATGGCCCGCTCATCCATGCTGGAAGTGTTGCGGGAGGACTACATTCAAACGGCCCTGGCGTACGGCGTGTCCCGCGGCGTGGTGTTGTACCGATACGCCCTGAAAAACGCCCTGACGCCCACGATTACGGTGGTTGGGCTTTCCTATGGATTGTTGTTGGGCGGATCGTTCATGGTGGAGTCGATCTTCGACTGGCCGGGGTTGGGGCGCTACGCGGTGCTGTCCGTTACGACCAATGATTTTCCGGCCATCATGGGCGTCGCCAGCCTGTATGCCGTGACTTATATCGTGATCAATACCTTGGTGGACCTGATGTACTACTTCATCGATCCAAGGATCAAGAAGCCGGGGAGCTGAGTGGCAATGGGCGCCGAAATCACGGGAACGGCCGGCGGCGGACGTTGGGAGCGGGTGCGGTACATTTGGCACCTGAGCCGCCGGAATCCGTTGTTTCTGATTGGCATGGGCGTGGTCGGCCTATTAGTGGCGTCCGCCTTGTTCGCGCCGTACATCACCCCCTATCCCGAGGACGCCACATACGGCATCCATTTCGCCGACAAGCTGCAACCGCCCACCTGGCGGCATCCTTTCGGCACGGACGCCCTGGGACGCGACCAGTTCACGCGGGTGGTGTTCGGTTCCCGGTTGTCCATCCAGATCGGCTTGGCCGTGGTGGGGCTATCGCTGGTTTTTGGCATACCCTTGGGCCTGGTGGCCGGGTTCTGGGGCGGCTGGATCGATGAAGTCATCATGCGCGTTTCGGACATGTTTTTGGCCTTCCCGTCCCTGCTCCTGCCCATGACCATCGCCGCCGCGCTGGGGGCTTCGGTCGCCAACGCCATGCTGGCCCTCGCGGTGTCCTGGTTTCCTTGGTACGTACGGCTGATTCGGGCTCAAGTGCTGACGGTCCGCGAGGAACTGTATGTGGAGGCGGCCCTGTCCATGGGCGTACGGCGGTGGGTGATTTTAAAGCGGCATATCCTGCCCAACACCATCGCCCCGGTCATTATTCAGGCGTCCATGGATATGGGGTATACGATCCTGGCCGCGGCCAGCCTGAGTTTCATCGGCGTGGGCGCGCAACCGCCCTCGGTGGAATGGGGCTTGATGATTACGACGGCCCGGGCCTATTTTCTGGATTACTGGTGGACGGTGACGTTTCCTGGTCTCGCCATTTTTATCAGCGTGCTGGCGTTCAACCTGGTGGGTGACGGCCTGCGGGACATTCTGGACCCCCGGATTCGGGATTGAGGTGAACGGCATAAAATGACCCCGCCCATATTGCGGATCGAAGGACTCAAAACGCATTTTTTCACCTACCGGGGCGTGGTGCATGCCGTGGATGGCGTTGATTTGACCGTGCACCGGGATGAGGTGGTGGGGATCGTGGGCGAAACCGGGTGCGGCAAATCCATCACCGTGCGGTCGGTGCTGCGGCTGGTGCCGGAACCGGGCCGCATCGTGGCCGGCCGGATCCTGCTGGAGGGCGAGAACGTCCTGGAGATGAATGATCGCCGGATACGGGACCTGCGCGGCGGCCAGGTGGCCATGATCTTTCAAAACCCTCTTTCATCGCTCAATCCGGTGTTCACCATCGGAGAACAGGTCAGCCGTATCATTCGCATCCATCAGGCCCTTGGCCGCCGGGCCGCGCTGGCCCGCTGCCTGGATATGTTCCGGTTGGTGCGGCTGCCCGACCCGACCAGGCTGCCCGGAAAATACCCCCACCAACTTTCCGGGGGACAGCTTCAACGGGTCATGATCGCCATGGCTTTGTCGTGCCGGCCCGAACTGCTGATCGCCGATGAACCCACCACGGCGCTGGATGTAACCATTCAGGCGCAGATACTTTCGCTGATGTTGCGTTTGAAGGAAGAGACCCACACGGCCATCATGCTTATCACCCACGACCTGGGCGTGGTGGCCGAAGTTTGCGACCGGGTGGTCATCATGTATGCCGGCGTGGTGGTGGAACAAGGACCGGTGGAAGATATTTTTTCCCGGCCGCGTCACCCGTACACCGAAGCCTTGATGGACGCCATTCCGGCCCGAGCCCAGCCTGGGGAGCGCTTCCGGACCATCGGCGGCGCGGTCCCCAGCCTGCTCCATCCCCCGGCGGGTTGCCGGTTCCATCCGCGTTGCGCCTTGGCGGCCGATGTTTGCCGCCGGGCCATGCCAGCACTAACCGCCCGCACGGACCGGCAATGGGTGGCCTGCCATGTCCGGTGAGGACCGGACGCCATTGATCGGCGTGGAACGGCTCGTAAAACATTTTTCCGGGCCGGGCGGGCAGGTGCGGGCGGTGGATGGAGTCTCCTTCACCATCGATCCAGGCATGACCGTGGGGCTGGTGGGCGAATCCGGGTGCGGCAAGTCGACGGTGGGGCGCACCATCCTGAATCTATTGCCGCCCACGTCCGGACGGGTTCTGTTCGATGGTCGGGACATGTTCGCCTTATCCCCAGCGGAACGCCGGCGGTTGCGCCGCGAGATGGCCATTGTGTTCCAAAACCCCTATTCCGCGCTCAACCCCCGATTAAATGTGCTGGATATCGTGGGCGAACCGCTCCGTACCCACCTAGGGTCGAGGGGCGGCGCTCTTAAACGCCGGGTGTGCGAATTATTGGAAAAAGTGGGCCTGGAACCGGATCATCTTCACCGGTTTCCCCACCAGTTCAGCGGAGGCCAGCGGCAACGGATCGCCATCTCCCGGGCCTTGGCGCTGGACCCCCGTTTCGTGATCCTGGACGAACCCACTTCCGCCCTGGACGTTTCGGTCCAGGCCCAGGTGCTCAACCTGATCCGCGATTTGCAACAACGTCTTCGGTTGACCTATCTGTTCATCACTCATGACCTATACGTCATCCGAAATCTGGCCGATCAAATCCTGGTGATGTACTTGGGGCAGGTGGTGGAATCCGGGGATGTGGCGTCCGTTTTCGAAAAACCGCTCCATCCCTACACCAAGGCTCTGCTGGCGGCGATTCCCCGGGCCGATCCCGCCGCCCGAACGGAGCGGACGCTTTTGGAGGGGGACGTACCCTCCCCCGTCCATCCGCCTTCCGGCTGCCGGTTTCACCCTCGATGCCCCGATATGTCACCCGATTGCCGGCTGTTTGAGCCGCAATTGTATGAATGCCAGGGCCGGCGGGTGGCTTGCCGCCTATATCATAATCGTTGAGGTGATTCATGACCCGAATGCTGAGCATCGCCGGCGTTCAAATGCGTG
This sequence comes from Deltaproteobacteria bacterium, assembly GCA_020056895.1. Lineage (GTDB taxonomy): Bacteria > Desulfobacterota > Desulfarculia > Adiutricales > JAGVGV01 > JAGVGV01. Next base: position 2,251 of record JAGVGV010000439.1, on the reverse strand, counting down.
TCCGGTGCGGAGACAACCGGCCGGCCATGAGCCTGTACGTGCGCGACATAAAAAGGGAAAACCCTGGGGTGGATCTGATATTTTTTAGTGAACTCTGCGCCTTTGGCCCCGAAGAACGGTACTCGGAACCGATCCCCGGGCCCACCACCGAGATGTTTTGCGACCTGGCCCGCGCTCATCGTATCTGGCTGATTCCCGGGTCGATTCGGGAAAAGACCGACCGGGGCGACTTCAATACCGCGCCGGTCATCGATCCGGAAGGGCGTATCGTGGCCCGGTACCGGAAAATGTTTCCCTGGCGGCCCTTTGAAAACACGGTCGCCGGCGACGCCTTTTGCGTGTTCGAGGTTCCGGGCCGGCTCAAAGTGGGCCTATGTATCTGTTATGATCAATGGTTTCCGGAAGTAACCAGACAGTTGACGTGGTTGGGCGCGGAGGTCATACTCTGTCCGACCATGACGGTGACCACGGATCGCGAGTTGGAACTCGTTCTTAGCCGCGCCCATGCCATTGGCAACCAGATCTATTTTTTCGGTCTCAATGGCTTGGATCAGGGCGGCAATGGCCAGTCCGTTCTGATTGATCCCGAAGGCGCCGTTCTGGAACGGACCGGAATGGAGGAGCGGGTGATCCTGGCCCGGCTTCACGGGGAAAACGTGACCGAAGTGAGGGAAAACGGCGCCCTGGGGTATTGTCAGGTGCTCAAAAGCCTCCGGGACGACGCCGGCTGTTTTTCCGTATATCGCAACGGGTGGATGGCTGGCCCGGGGTTTCAAAATCTGGGGCCCATGAGGGATAAAAGGTTGAACGCCCATGAAAAATGAGAGCCCATGGCCGGCCCGTTGACCATGAACAACATCCAGTTGCTGCGGTCCCAGGTCTATGAATACCTGCGCGGCGAACTGCGAAACGAGACCCTGAAACCCGGCACCTTCATCAGCATGAGCCTGTTGATGCAGAGCCTGGGGTTGGGCCGGACTCCATTGCGGGACGCGTTGCTGCAGTTGGAAGTGGAGGGGTTCGTCACTGTTCTGCCTCAGCGCGGCATCCTGATACGTAAGCTCAACCGCCAAGACATTGGCCACTTGTATGAAATGCTGGGCGCCCTGGATTCGCGGGTGCTCTTATCGGTGGCCAACCGGATTCGTCCCGAACACATCGAGCGCATGAAAGCCATCAACGAAGCCATGATCCGCGAAGACACCAGCCGGGATTTTGGCGAATACTTCAATCGAAATACCGAATTCCATCAGGTGTACCTGCAATTGTCGGACAATCACGAGATTCTGAATCAGCTTACCATCATCCGCCAACGCCTATTCGAATTTGGCCGTAAGGATTGGGGGACGATCCTCCAGTTGAACTACGACGAACACCTCACCCTGATTGAGCTGATCAGCCGGGGCCAGGCCAGGGAAGCGGCGGATTTCATGCGGGATGTTCACTGCGTGCTGGATATTTCGGACCGGGATGTATCGGCGGAATAGACCTTGATTCCAACGGCCGGAGACCGGAATCCGGCCCGATGAAGCCAATTCGGTACGGACCTCCCTCGGGGTCCGTTTTCGTTCTTGCGGAGGGAAAAGGGGAACCCGAGCCAAGTTCGGCGGCCGTTTTCCCCATCCCTAGCGGTTTTTCTGATACTGGCTGACGGCCTGGTTGTGCTCTTTCAGCGTCCGCGAAAACTGGTGCGTGCCGTCGTTTTTGGAAACGAAAAAAAGGTAATCGGTGTTGGCCGGTTGCAGCACGGCCTTGATGCTGTCCTCGCCGGGATTGGCGATGGGCCCCGGCGGAAGTCCGTCGATCACGTATGTATTATACGGCGTGGGCGTCTGAAGGTGTTTCTTGGTCAGGTTGCCGTCGAAATCCGGGATCCCGTATATCACCGTGGGATCGGTTTCCAACCGCATTTTTTTCTTTAGCCGGTTCAGGAATACCGCGGCAATCATCGGCCGTTCCTGTGGCGCCCCGGTTTCCTTTTCCACGATCGAGGCCAGGGTGATGATCTGGTGGCGGCTGAGTTCATGGCCTCGGGCCATGTCCGCGTACTTGTCCCACACTTTGAAAAACCGGGCCGCCATGGCCTTGATTACGTCCTGAGTCGATGTATCCCGAGGGAACAGATACGTTTCGGGAAACAGGTACCCTTCCAGTGAATCGGCCTGAATGCCTAGGGACTGGATGAAGGTCCGATCCCGGCAGAGCCGCACGAATTCATCCATGTTGGCGAAACCGGCCCGGGAGGCCACAT
>JAGVGV010000049.1 GCA_020056895.1 Deltaproteobacteria bacterium | reverse complement strand
GGTTTTGGTTCCCGGGAACCATGAACGGTCCCAGGCGCCTCGGGGGCTCCTGGCGCTTCATCCCAACATCCACATTTTTGACCGGCCCAGGACCTTTGCTTTCGATATCAAGGGGATCAGGTTGGCTCTGGGCGGTTTCCCTTTTGAACGGGAGAACGTCCGCCGGGATTTCCGCCGTCTTTTGGACGAAACCGGCTTGATGGATGCCAAGGCGGACGGACGGCTTTTGTGCCTTCACCAGACCGTGGAAGGAGCCGTGGTGGGTCCGACCGGTTACGTGTTTCGGGAAGGAGCGGACGTTATCCGGGCGGCGGATTTGCCCTTGGGGATCGAAGCGGTACTGAGCGGCCACATCCACCGGTTCCAGGCGCTGACCACGGACCTTCGAGGCCGTCCGCTGGCCGCGCCGGTGTTTTACCCGGGGTCGGTGGAACGGACCTCCTTCGCCGAACGGGATGAATCCAAGGGGTATTTGACCATGGAAATCAGCACGGAAGACGATACCCGGGGCCGGCTGGCGGGCTGGTCGTTCCACGCCTTGCCCACCCGGCCCATGGTGGCCGTAGATGTTTTGGCCGTAACCATGGACGAAGCCGGTCTGAGGGAATCGATCCGGACGGTGCTTAAAAGCGTGCCGGCGAACGGCGTGGTTCAAGTGCGGCTCCACGGCCCCCTGTCGGCCGACGCGGCCAAGGCCACGACCGCGGACGCCCTTCGGGCTCTGACTCCGCCGCCGATGAACGTTTACGTCCGGCTCATGGACCCGCCGGCCGCCCCATCCCAGGTCCCGGCTCCGGCTTCCAGAGGCTATACCCACTCCGACATAATCGTACCCCCCCGCCGATCCGCCGCCCTCTCCACCCGTCCGCCCCGGAAACCCCAGGCGGCGTCGGGGTGGCTGTTCGGGTGAGTTATTTTTACGCTTTTCGCGTAATCGAACCCTTTCGGCGTTGAGGGAGCGGTATAATCTTCTCCATGAAAACCCAATGTCCCGGAATGGGGGAGATATGAACACCCGCCACAAAATCGCGACACTGGCGATGATCCTCGCCGTCGTTCTGCTCCATCCTTTTTCCGGTTCCGTCCTTGCCCAACCAGATGCCCTGGACCGGGCCAGAGCCTTGAACAAAGAGGTTCTCCAGCATCTGGAGCAAGGCCGGTATCGGGAAGCCATCCCTCTGGCCCGGGAAGCCCTGGCCATCCGGGAAAAAGCCCTGGGGCCGGACCATCCCTTGACCGCCGTCAGCCTGAACAACCTGGCCGAACTTTTTCGGTCCATGGGGGATTATGCCCAGGCCGAGCCTCTGTACCAGCGGGCTTTGGCCATTCAGGAAAAAGCTTCCGGACCGGATCACCCCGGGACCGCCATTCCGCTGAACAACCTGGCTCTGCTGTATAAATCCATGGGGAAATATGCCCAGGCCGAGCCGCTGTATCGGCGTGGTTTGGCCATCGATGAAAAGGCGTTGGGGCCGGACCATCCGGACGTGGCCACGGACCTGAACAATCTGGCCGAACTGCTTCGCGTGATGGGGGACTATGCCCAGGCCGAACCGCTGTATCGGCGGGCGCTCGCCATCGATGAAAAGGCGCTGGGACCGGATCACCCGGACCTGACCACCGATCTGAACAATCTGGCCTTGCTGTATCACGCCAAGGGCGACTACGCCCAGGCTGAGCCCCTGCTTCAACGAGCGCTGGCCATCCGGGAAAAGGCCCTGGGGCCGGACCACCCCCGCACCGCCATCTGCCTGAACAATCTGGCCATGCTGTACAAGGCCATGGGGGATTACGCCCAGGCTCAACCCCTGTACCGGCGGGCTCTGGGCATTGATGAAAAGGCGTTGGGGCCCCATCACCCGGACGTGGCCGTGGATTTGAACAATCTGGCCGCCCTGCACCGGGCCTTGGGGGAATACGACCAAGCCGAACCGCTGTACAAAAGGGCTTTGGCCATCGATGAAAAAAGTCTGGGGCCGGACCACCCCGACGTGGCCACGGATATCAACAATTTGGCCCTGTTGTACCGTTCGGTGGGTGATTTGGCCCGAGCCGAACCCTTGCTGGTTCGCGCTTTGGCCATACGGGAAAAGGCCCTTGGCCCGGATCACGCCGATACCGCCAGCGGCCTGAACAACCTGGCCTCGTTGTACGTGGCCAAGGGTCGCCCGGATCAAGCCGAACCGCTGTATCGACGAGCCTTGGCCATCGATGAAAAGGCGTTGGGCCCCCTTCATCCGGGTGTGGCCGCGGATTTGAACAATCTGGCGCTGCTCCATGAATCCAGGGGTGATTACGACAAGGCCCGGCCGCTCCTGGAACGGGCCATTTCCATCAAGCAAAAAGCGGTGGGGCCGGACCACCCCGACACCGCCGCCAGCCTTTCCAATCTGGCCGGGGTGTATGCCTCCATGGGCGATTACACCCGGGCCGAGTCCCTCTATCGGACCGCGTTGGCCATTTCGGAAAAAGCCTTGGGGCCCGAACACCCCGCCGTGGGGCTCCGCCTGGCCCACCTGGCATGGCTCATGGCCGCGAAGGGCGATTACGCTTCGGCCCACGATCTGTTCATGCGGTCGCACAAAATTTCCGCCAAATTGATCGATCAGGTGATGGGATTCACGTCCGAAGACCAGAAATTGAAATTCCTGGCCACCTTGAGCGGCAGTCTGGAAAGCTCCATCAGCCTCGTGGCCCGGTATCGAGCCAGCGACCGCCAAGCCGTGGTGGATGTATTGAATGTCTGGCTCGGGCGGAAAGGCGTGATTTTGGAAGCCCAGCGCCGGTATCAGGAAGCGCTGGTGTATTCGGACGATCCCGAGGCGGTCCGGGTTCTCAGTGAACTGGCCGGCGTGCGGTCCCGGCTTTCGCGAATGGCCTTCGACGGCCCGGGTCCGGAAGGGCCGGAAGCATACCGGAGCCGGATTGCCCGGTTTGAGGCTTTGGAAAAGGAATTGGACGCCAAGCTCAGCCGGCTCAGCCAGGCTTTTGCCCGGGAAAAGAACGCCAAGCACGCCGATACCCGGAAAGTGGCCCAGGCCCTGCCCAAGGGGTCCGTGCTGCTGGACTTCGCCAGGATTCACCCGTTTCAATTCCAGGCCACGGGCCAGGAGCCTCAGTGGGGTCCGGCCCATTACTATGCCTTTGTTCTTCGCGCCGGGCTCGGGGATCAGGCCCGGTTGGTGGACCTGGGGGAGGCGGAGCCCATGGATCAGGCCGTGGCGGAACTCCAAGCCGGCATGGCGGAGACCAAGGACATTCAGGGCGCCAAGGCCAAGGCGGCGGGGGAAAAGCTGTATCAAATGGTCTTCGCTCCGCTGGAAAAGGAACTGGGTAAGGCGAGGGAGGTCTTCCTTTCGCCGGACGGGACTCTGAATCTCGTCCCCTTCGAAGTGCTCCGGAAGCCGGACGGAAAATTCCTGATCGAGGAATATTCCTTCAATTACCTCGCTTCGGGCCGGGACCTGGCGGGTTTTGGCCAGGTGCGTGGAAAAACCGGCCCGCCGCTCTTGATGGGCGATCCGGATTTCGGCCTGGATGGGGAAGCCAAGGAAAAAATCACCCGGGAACTCGGCCTGGCCCCCGCCGGGGACGTCCGGACCGCCGGCCTGACTCCGGACCTGAGGGGTCTCCGGTTTACGCCGTTGCCGGGCACGGGCGAGGAAGTGAAGACCATCCAGGCGATTCTGGGACCCGACGCGGTGATGTATACGGGGAAGCAGGCCTTGGAAGAAGTTCTCGCGGCCCGCAAGGAGGCGCCCCGGATTCTTCACTTGGCCACCCATGGCTTCTTTTTGACCGATCAACAGGTGCTGGCCCTGACGAACCGCCGAACGCTCCAGTTCGAGGAGGCCTCCCCGCCCGCCATGCCGCGCATGGAGAATCCGTTGATCCGGTCGGGGCTGGCGTTGGCCGGAGTCAACCGGTCGCTGGAATCGGGTTCCGCGACCGGCGGAGATGGTTTGTTCACGGCGGAGGAGGTTTTGGGTTTACGGCTTCACGGCGCCGACATGGTGGTGCTTTCGGCCTGCAATACGGGCGCGGGTGAAGTGAAGGCCGGCGAGGGGGTGTACGGCCTGCGGCGGGCGTTCGTTCAGTCCGGGACCAAGGGCCTGGTCATGAGCCTGTGGCCGGTGCCGGATCTGGAAACGAAGGAATTGATGGTCCAGTTTTATAAAAACAT
>JAGVGV010000537.1 GCA_020056895.1 Deltaproteobacteria bacterium | reverse complement strand
TCCGGCCAGGAGGACGACTACTCGGGGCAACTGGACGAGGCCGACCGGCTGGGCGCTCAGGTGATCCTCTGCGTGTTCGATTCGCCTCAGAGCGGCCGGCTGGTGGAACAATGGAACACCCGGCGGTCCCCGGCCTTGCTTACCGGCTTCATATCCCCCACCTGCGGGCCCGATGCCTGGCCCCGCTTCCAGGGCCGGATCTCCGGCGCGATCAACGCCATTTTCGAATTGGGCAACATCCCTTCGGACCAGTATCCGCCGTCCCAGGCTTTTTATGAACGATTTCAGGCCCGTTTCGGACGGCCCATCCAGGCCGGCCACGGCCCGGCGCCGTCGTACGAAGCGGTGCATGTGTTCGCCGAAGCCGCCGCTCGGGCCGGGTCGGTGGATCCGGAACGGATGGTAATGGAACTGGAACGGACGGACCGCCGGGGCGCCATGGGCCGCATCCGGTTCCACCGAGGCCACCAGGCGGTGTTCGGCCGGGATCCGGAAGAGGAAGCTCTGGCCTGTTTGATCCAATGGACTCGGGACGGCCGCCGGAGGATCGTGTATCCGCCCCGGCTGGCCCAAGGGGGGATCGAACCGCCGGCCTGGGCGGGGGACGGTGTGGATTGGGGGGAACGGTGAGGTGTTACCATTGGATACAATCGGTTGAGAATGTGTATCCTTCCGGGACATGTTATATAATTATCTGAATTTAAATGAATAATAGGTGCGCTACGGCATCGCCTCCGCCCTTGTTCGCCGAATGTGTTACCTTTGGTGACATGCCTTTTGAACGATCAATTTTAAATATTTTTTAAAATCAACTATTTATGTAATATTTTGACTTGGTACACCTATTGCTTGAATTATCCTGAACCGAAAAGCCAACCCATGCTCGGAATCGTGACCGTTCCCCCAGGAACGGGGCGTTGTTTTTCGTCCTGACGGGCCGTCCGTCATCCACACCCACCCTTTGGGAATGAAGGAGAAGACCATGAAGAGGATGTTCGTATTCGGGGCCATGCTGGTTTTGGCGTTGGGGCTGGTTTTCGGTCCAACGGCTCGGGCGGCCGACGAAGTGGTGCTTGGCGTGCCCACTTCGGCCACCTTCCTGGAAGGCAAGGAATCCATCAAGGCCGTGGAAATGGCGGTGGACGAGATCAACGCGGCCGGCGGAGTGAACGTGGGCGGCCAGAAGCGGATGCTGAAGGTGGAAACCATCGACATCCGCGACGCGGCTCCGGGCGTGCCCGTGCCCGAAGCCCTGTTGGGCATTGAAAAGCTGATCCTGGAAAAGAAGCCCACCGCTTTGTTGGTGGGTCCCTTCCGGTCCGAATCGCTCCTGGCCAGTCTGGACATGCTGGCCAAGCACAAGGTGCCGCTGCTGGGCACTATTGCCATGACGCCGGCCACGGAGGCCAAGATCGAGGCCAACCCGGATTACAAATACGTGTTCCGTCTGTGCCTGAACGCCAAGTATCTGGTGGGGTACTTTGCCGGCGGCATGAAGTTCTTGAACCAGGAATTCGGGTTCAACAAGGTTTTCATCATGAATCAGGACGTGGCCTGGGCTCGGGCCACCACGGACATCATGAAGGACCTGTACAAGAAGATGGGCTGGGAAGTGGTGGGCGAGGCCACCTTCCCCGTGGGCGCGGGGGATTTCGCTCCGGCGTTGATGAAAGCCAAAACCAGCGGGGCTCAGGTGATTTTACCGGTCTTCGACATGCCCCAGTCCGGCGTGCTGGTCAAGCAGTGGCGGTCCATGCGGATTCCCTTGCTCATGGCCGGTTTCGTTTCGCCCCTGGTCGGGCCTACGTCCTGGAAAACCTTTGAAGGCAAGATCGATGGGTTCATCAATTCCGTGTTCGAAATCGGCAGCGTGCCCACCGAAAAGTATCCGGCGGCCAAGGCCTTTTACGAAAAATACAAGGCCAAGTACGGCGTGGAGATCGAAGCCGGCCACGGCCCCGCGCCGTCGTACGTGTCCGTGTACCTGCTGAAAGACGCCATGGAAAAAGCGAACAGCCTGGACCCGGACGCCATCGTGGCCGCTTTGGAACAGACCAACACGGATACGGTGATCGGTCACGTGAGTTTCACCAAAGGCCATCAGGCGGTGTTCGGCAATGATCCGGCCAAGGAGGCCCTGGGTTGCCTGTTCCAGTGGACCGAGGACGGCCGGCGGGTCATCGTGTACCCCGACAGCCTGGCGGAAGGCAAAATCACCCTGCCCGCCGGTATGAAACCCGCCAAATAATCCTCCGGGTCCCCGTCCCCCGCCCCCCCAAAGGGGCGGGGATATTCCCACCGGAGAACCAAACCGGCTCGGACCATAAGGGGGTTCGGGTCGGAACCGGAGGCGCCCCTCATGCTTGAAATGATGCTGGTTTACGGGTTTGTCAACGGCGCCGTGCTGGTGGTGACGGCTTTGGGTTTCAACGTCACCTTCGGCATCAGCGGCGTGGCCAATTTCGCCTATGGGTCCCTGTACGTGGCGGCGGGGTTCCTCACGTACCTGGCGCTGAACCGCCTGCACCTGCCCTATTACGCGGCCGCGCCTCTGACGGTGCTGATCACGGCCGGCTTTTCCGCCCTGATGTACCGTTTCATCCTTCTTCGGGTTCGAGGCCTGGTGGTCAGCGAAGTCATCGCCACCTTCGGCGTAGGGATGGCCATTCTGGAACTTTTCCGGTACTTCGGCTTCGAAGGTTTCGAATACACCCTGCCCGTGCTGGTGGACCATTCCGTGCCCATCGGTTCGATCTACGTGGATGTCCAGCGCCTGATCATCGTGGCCGCCGGCGCGTTGCTGACCGGTTTTTTGTGGGTCTTCACCCGGTTCACCCGGACGGGCCTGGCCTTCCGGGGCATTGCCCAGGATGAACGGACCGCTTTGACCCTGGGCATCAACGCCGACCGGATAGCGGCCTGGTCCATGGCTTTTGGCGGGGGATACGCGGCCATGGCCGCCCTGCTGATCCTCCCCTTGGGCACCATTGCCGTGGGCGAAGGGTACGCCGTGCTGACCAACGCCCTGGCCGTTTGCATCGTGGGGGGATTGGGCAGCACCGCCGGAGTCATCGCCGCCGGGTTTCTGATCGGGTACGCTCAGACCATCACGCAGACCTATCTGGCCAGCCATTGGATGATGATCGTCAGCCTGGCGGCCATCCTCCTGGTCCTGATCTTCAAACCTTCCGGCCTGTTCGGCCACCAGAAGGAACTGGAGGAACGGATTTGACCGGACGGAATCCCATCCCCCGCCGGCCGATAAAACGCCGGCGCCCTGGAGGCAACCGATGATCCGCCGCAAGGAACGCCTGGACCGGGGCATCAAGGTCCGGAGCGACGATATTTACGCTCTGAACGGCTGGCGGGAAATGGCCTATCTGATGATCCCCCGGGTCCTGCCCATTCTGCTCCTTTTGATCGTGGGCCTGGCCGCCGGCCCCTATTGGCAGCGCGTGCTGGTGTCCACGGCCATGTTCGCCTTGTTGGCCGTCAGTTGGGATATGCTGGCCAGTTCGGGCATGGTTTCCCTGGGCCAATCGTTGTTTTTCGGCATGGGCGCGTACATCTCCGGCATTTTGAACCACGAATTCGGCCTGCCGCCCTGGGTCACCATTCCCATCGCCACCGTGGCCGGAGGGTTGCTCTGTTCCCTGCTGCTGGCGCCGGTCTTGAGGCTTCGGGGCATTTATTTCGCCATGGTCACCCTCATTCTGCCGCTCACCATCGAACGGATCATCGAGGCCACCGGCATTTTCGGCGGCACCGAAGGCCTGTCCGGCCTGACTCGCATTCCATGGTCCCGGCTGGAATTCTGGCTGGCTCTGGGCGCCGCCTTCCTGGCCTTCATCGGCTACCGGCGGCTGATGAACTCGGATTACGGCCTGGTGCTGAAAGGAATCCGGGATAACGACCGGTCGGTCATGTCCGGCGGCCTGAACATTTACCGGTACAAGGCTCAGGCATTGGCCCTGGCCGGGGCCACCGGAGCCTTCGCCGGAGCGTACATGACTCATGCGTACCAGTTCGTGGGCATGCCCGTATT
>JAGVGV010000433.1 GCA_020056895.1 Deltaproteobacteria bacterium | reverse complement strand
GTGACCACCACATGAAAGCCTTCCACTCGGTCCTCTTCCTGGATAACCCGAGTGGCGGCTTCGTACTGGACCCATTGGGACGCCTGGAGCACCTCCACCAGTTCGCTCGCGGAAAAATCGCTGAAAAATTTAAGCTTTTTCACCGCTTCGAATTTCTGGGTGAAATGGAGTTCCTCTTCAATGAACCTTAGGTGCCGGAACGAGGTTGACAGATCGCCCAGGAGTTGGGAATCGGACCGATGGCGCTGGGCGGGGTCCTTGTGGAGGCACTGGTGGATGATCCGGGCCAGGGATTCGGGGCAGTCGGGCCGAAGCGATTGGACCGGCGCCGGGTCTTCGCTTATGATCCGAAAAACCGTGGCCACGGGGTTGTCCACGGCGAAGGGGTGCCGGCCCCCGAGCAGTTCATACATTACCACGCCCAGGGAAAACAGGTCGGACTGGGGCGTGGGTTCTTCGCCGCGCAATTGTTCCGGCGAAGCGTATTGAACCGACGCCGACATCCGGCCCGCCGGATCCGCGGACCGGCCGCCGATGGAAGCGATGCCGAAATCGGACAATTTCACTTCGCTTTTTTGGGAAATCAGAATATTGGCGGGTTTGACATCCCGATGAACCACGCCTTTTTGATGCGCGTATTCCAAGGCCTGAGCCGCGTGATACCCCACCTTGACCACGGTCTGGATCGAAGGGGGCTTTTCCGGCCGGATCAGGCCGGCCAGACTGACGCCGTCCACGTATTCCATCACCAGATAGCAGCGGTCGGCTTCCAGAAACGCATCGTACACCGCCACGATGGATGGATGGCTCAAACGACCCACGGCGCGGGCTTCGTGAAAAAAACGGCGCGTAAAGGCCACGTACGCCTCGGGACCGGAAGGCAGAGCGGTTTTGGTGGTTTTAATGGCCACTTGCCGTTCGATAAAGGGGTCTTCGGCCAGGTACACCAGCCCCATTCCTCCCCGGCCGAGTTCCCGAACCACGTGGTACCGGCCGATGGTCCGGATCCGAGAAGCGTCGGCCAACGGCGCCGACGGCTCGGTAACCGACCGCCGGCCCCGCCCCGTCCACTTGGCCCACAGTCCTTTCCATCGATCCAGCAACCGTGTCCGTCCTTGCTCCATCAGCGCACCATCCATTCCCCACCGATCATGGAATACAAGTATAAGGAATCCCGGTCCAATGGGCAACGCCGGAGAAAGGGCGCGGCCGGGCGTAACGAGGCATCGATCATGAGGAGTGGCGCGCCGATCACGCGGGGATTACCGAATTCATGCTGTCCATATCGTTCTTGTTTTTTTACAAAAACTCCTATATGATAGGCAATGCTCGGTTTCTCGGTTCGGTGAATGGGTCGGGGGCGGCCCTTCATCTCATGTTCGCCGGCATCTTATCGAGGGTCCATGAATGTGATGTCCGACCATGTGGCCGCGTGCATCCTGGTCGTCGAAGACGAGGCCGTGATCGCCGCCGATCTGGAAGAGCGGCTCAGGCGGCTGGGCCACCAAGTATGCCAAACCCTGACCTCCGGCGAAGCCGCCATCTAATACGTAGACCAAAACCCGCCCGACCTGATCCTCATGGACATCATGCTGGCCGGTGAAATGGACGGCACGGAAGCGGCCGCCCGGATTTTGGCTCATACAGGCGTCCCCGTGGTTTTCGTGACGTCCCACGTGGACGAGGACAAACTGACCCGAGCCAAGCAGGCCCTGCCGTACGGATACCTCATCAAGCCCTTCAATGACCGCGACCTGCGGGTAACCGTTGAGCTGGCTCTGGCCAAATCGCGGGCCGAAAAGGAACGGCGGCGGGCCGAGGATGCTCTGTGGCTGAACCAAACCCGGCTGGAAGCCTTGTACGACCTTGGCCAGATGACCGAGGCCACCGAAAAGGAGATCGCGGATTTCGCCTTGGACCAGGCGGTGCGGCTGACTCGGAGTGAATACGGGTACCTGTATTTCATGAACCCCGACGAAACGATTCTCACCGTTCACGCCTGGTCTTCCAACGCGGTGGAAAAATGCCGGGTATCCGGTCCGCCCACGACGTACCCCGTCGAATCAACGGGGCTTTGGGGCGAAGCGGTCCGCCAACGCCGGCCCATCGTCACCAACGATTATTCCGCTCCCAACCCCCAGAAGCGGTCCCTCCCGCCCGGCCATGTCCCTCTCTTCCGACATATGAACACCCCGGTTTTCGAAGGGGAACGGATCGTGGCCGTGGCCGGAGTGGCCAACAAGGCCGAACCCTACACCGAAACGGATGTCCGCCAGCTTCAATTACTTATGGAAGGCATGTGGCGGCTGATTCAGCGGCAAAGGGACCTTTCCGCCTTGAAATCCAGCGAAGCCACGCTCCGCAGCATTCTTCGGGCCGCCTCCATCGGCATTGGGCTTACCCGCAACCGGGTGCTGCAGTGGATAAACCGGCAGATGTCCGAAATGCTGGGGTATGCGCCCGAGGAACTGATCGGCCAAAGCGTGCGGATGATCTATCCGGATCAGGCCGAGTTCGACCGGGCGGGACGGGAGAAGTACCAGCAGATTCTGGGCAAGGGGACCGGAACGGTCCAGACCCAATGGCGAAGGAAGGACGGCGCCCTGATTGACGTGGTGCTGCGGTCCACGCCCATCGATCCGGCCAACCTCGAGGCCGGCATCACCTTCACCGCCCGGGATGTGACCGAATCGATCCGCGCCGAAGAAAAAAAGAAGGAACTGGAAACCCAACTGAGGCAGGCGCACAAACGCGAAGCCCTGAGCGCCATGGCGGGTGGGATTTCCCACGATTTCAACAACATCCTTGGCGCGATCCTAGGCTACACCGACCTGGCTCTCCTTAGCCTGACCGACGACGCCGGTTCGCGGCTGAACCTGATGGAAATCCGGAAAGCCAGTCTTCGGGCCCGTGATCTGGTCCGTCAGATGCTCGTCTTCAGCCGACGCGCCCCCCGATCCTTTTCCTTGGTGGACCTGGGCCGGGTGATCGGCGCGGTGCTGGAAGAATTGGAACCCCGGCGAAACCCGAACATCCGGGCCGAGGTGCGGATTGAACCCAGCCGGTTGGGAGTTCGAGCGGACATTGGGCAGATCCACCAGATGGTGCGGAATCTTTGTTTGAATGCCCTTCAGGCCATGCCCGGCGGCGGCGCCCTTTCCGTCCGCCTGGCGGATGTGGAGATCGAACCGAATGGGCCCACCGCCGATAACGGCCTGGAACCCGGACCGTACCGCTT
>JAGVGV010000246.1 GCA_020056895.1 Deltaproteobacteria bacterium | reverse complement strand
CGCCACAGGGCGGCGTTGAAATAGGCCGTGGCCACCCGGCGGGGAAAATTGAGCACGCCCGAAAGCTTGTGGCCGGGGGTGACGAAATCCACCGGCCCCAGCGCCCGGATCAGAGCCCGTTCCTGGTCCGGATTGCGGGTGGAAAACTTGGTGACCACCGCGTACACCCGCACCCCATGAGCCCGGCAGGACTGAGCCGCACGGTCCACTTCCACCGGGTCCAGATCCTGGACCACGCGGCCCCGGTGATCGATGGACCCCGAGACCACGTGGTAGTGCCGGCCCGTCCGGACATTTTCCGGATCGATCCCCGGACCGGCCGAAACGATCACCCCCACGTCCTCGGTCCGCCCTTCCACGATGGCGTTGGTGGACAAGGTGGTGCTCAGATTCAAACGCCGGACCCGGCCCGGATCCCGCCCCTCCAGCACCAGAGTCAAGGCGGTCCGGATGGAATGAAGCAGGTTGCGATGGTCCGTTGGAACCTTGACCGAGGCCGCCAACCGGCCGTCATCGACCAATGCCGCGTCCGTGTGGGTTCCGCCCACGTCGATCCCTAGGAGCATGCCTGTATGAGCCCCTGAATGGAATTCCGTCTTGGACCGGGCGGCCGTAACCCAAAGAAAAGCCCAGGCCGGCGGTGTCCGCTCCGGCCCCGGTCCCTTGATTTTTGACCTCCCGGCCTCCAGGCTGTAGTATAAGCCTTTGTGGGAAAAAATAGAAGGATGGACTCGATATGCCTGACGATCGCGGAATGGAATGGCGCAATCTGGTGGTGGCCCCGGAAAAGGTGCTGGACCAGATCGAGCCGGGAATGAGTATATTTTTATCGACCGGAGTGGCTGAACCCCGAACCATGGTCCGGCATCTGGCGGCTTCGAAAAAGGGGAACCTTCAGGATCTTGAACTGATTCAACTGGTCAGCCTTGGCGACGTGATCGCCGCGCCTCAGGCCAGTGGAGCCAAATTCCGGCTGAAAACCCTGTTTTCGGGCTGGGTGGCCGCCGAAGCCATCCAGAACGGGCTGGTGGACCTGATTCCCAGCCGCTTTTCCCGCGCCCCGCTCCTGATCGACAGCGGCCGGATTCCCATCGACATGGCCATTGTTCAGGTGACTCCGCCCAACGAAGCGGGATACTTGAGCCTGGGGGTGGCCGTGGACGTGGCCCGCCGGGCCATGGACGCCGCCCGGCTGGTGGTGGGGGAAATCAACCCCCAGATTCCCCGAACTTTCGGCGACACCTGGGTGCACCTGTCCGACTTCGACTTTCTGGTGGAAGGCAAGGAGCCCCCGATCTATTTCAACCGCTGGCCCGTGGACCCGGTGTACGATCTGGTGGCCGCCAACGTGGCCTCGATCATCGAAGACGGAAGCTGCATCCCCTTTTCCGTGGGCCCCTTGTACGAGGCCCTCAGCCGTCATCTGTCCCGCAAGCGCCATCTGGGGGTGCACTCCCCCTTCTTTACCGACGGCCTGATGGACCTGGTTCGTTGCGGCGCCGTTTCCAACCGCCGCAAGGGGGTGTTCCGAGGCAAAAGCCTGACCTCGTACGCCATCGGCACGCCCGAACTGTTCAACTGGCTGGACAAGAACCCCCTGGTGGAATTCCAGGGCCTGGAACACGCCTGGACTCCGGCCAAAATCGGCCTGAACGAAAACTATATCGCCATCCTGCCCGCCCGCCGGGTGGACCTGACCGGCCGGATCGCCCTCCACATCGGCCGAGGCAACGTGGCCGCCGGACCGTCCGAAGCCGTGGACGTGATCAACGGCGCCGAAATGTCCCCGGGCGGCCGGACCGTATTCGCCCTGCCCAGCCGGAATCGGAAGGGCACGGCCAATTTTCTCCTTTCGGTGGAGGATTACCCCAACCTATTGAGCATGCGCGAATCCGTGGACCTGGTGGTGACGGAACACGGCGTGGCCAACCTGACCGGCCGGACGGTGCGCGAACGGGCCATGGCCCTGATCGACATCGCTCACCCCGAAGACCGCCCCGGTCTGGTGGCCCAGGCCAAGGAAGCCAACCTTATCTATCACGATCAGATTTTCCTCGCCGAAAGCGCCCACCTGTATCCCCACGGCGTGGCCACCACCCAGACCTTCAAAGGCAACCTGGTGGTCCGGTTCCGGGCCATCCGGCCTTCGGACGAAGAGGAAATGCGCCGGCTGTTCTACCGGTTTTCCGATGAAGCCGTGTATTACCGGTATTTTTCCAACATCAAGGTCATGCCCCACTGGCGGATGCAGGAATACGTGAACGTGGATTACCGCCGGGTCATGGCCATCGTGGGCTTGGTGGGGGAACCGGGACGGGGGCACATCATCGCCGAAGCCCGGTATGTCCGGCTGCCCGATCGGAACGTGGCCGACGTGGCCTTTGTCGTGGACGAGGAATACCAGGGCCGGGGCATCGCCTCGTTCATTTATAAACTTTTGATCCAGGCCGCCCGCCAACGGGGGCTCCAGGGCCTTACCGCCGACGTTCTGGCCACGAACAAGAGCATGATGAAAGTATTCGAAAAGGGCGGGTTGCCGGTCAAGGCATCCTTCGACAGCGGGGCCTACCACCTGGAAATCCCCTTCGAAGGGCCGAAAATCCGGGAAGAGGGCGTATAGACAAAAGATTGTGGCAGGGTTCGCCGCTCCAGTGGCGACGAACCGGCCGGACGTTTGAAACGGTCCGGAACCCTTCCCCTAAAGAAATGGTTTGACCTTGGGACCGCGACCACGCGCCCAAGGCCAAATAACGATTAGGGGAAAGGGGCGTACCTATTTTTTCCAGATGTCTCCCACGGACAACGGCACGGCGGTGAATTCCTGGCTTTGGCCCGACGTGGAGCCGGCCGGTGGAGTCGTCGCCGGAGGCGTGGTGGCCGGAGGGGTGGTCGCCGGCGGCGTGGCGGCCGGAGGCGTTCCGCCGGAGGAGCCCGCGGGCGGAGTCAGGGAACCGGCGTCCGCCTTACGAGCAAAGACCACGGGGTCCTTCTCGAACGCGGTGGGCCGCTTATCCCCCGGTTCTTCCACCCGGATTTTGTTTTCATCCAGAAATTCGAGGATGGTGAAATTGGTTTTGGGGCCGTCCGGGAAATTGAGGGTCATGTCCAGGGTGACCGGTTTGGCGGTCAGGTCCACCTTGTACGTGCCGGGTATGGAATGATTGCCGATGCCAATGGCCATGGACTGGTCGGCCTTGAAGAAGAACAGGATTTCCTCCTCGCCATGCTTCCCCAGCCATTCCCCCACCAGCTTGTTGTCCTCGGCCCAGGCGGCGGACAGACCGATGGTCAATAACATCATAAACCCCAAGAAGACGGCTTTGCTTTTCATGGAACAGGCCCTCCTGGATCAACGTTTGTTTTGAAGCGTACCATAATCGATTCCAAGGCGCAACGGCCGGGGGCGAAGAGGCTGTCAGCACTCAGCGATCAGCGGTCAGCTCATGAGGAAGGAATGCCGATTCATTGGGATATCCATAAACAGGCATTCGTTCCGCTGACGATGATAGCGAACCGCTTGGCGCTGAAAGCATTTTCCGTCTTCACTACCGGCGGCCAGGTCCCTGGTCCTTCCTCCAAACGCCCGGCTTGCGGAACCGGCGGCGAAGATTACCTTTGAGGGTAAAGGGCGGATCGTCCGGAAGGGAAGGTGAACCGTGGCCGATGTCCGATACTGCCTGGCCATGATCGATGGGAAGAAAAAGCATCCCTGCCCGGATTGCCGGTCCTGCCAGCAATGCGGCGACGCCCGTTGCCACGCCTGCCGGTCCGGCCACGCCAGACCGCCCCGGCTGACCTTCGCCGAACAGATCGCCCTGTTCAATGCCCGTAATCAGGACGACGAGGGCCGCCCCGACCAACCCTGGCGGCCGTTCGGGGGGTGAGGTTCTTTTTTTCCGGGTTTCCCGGGGGGATGAAACATGGCGATGATCCCCGCGTTCGCGGTGGATCGTCCCGGCGCCTATAGCGCGAATCTCCCAATGGATGGCATGAAAGAGACGAGGGGACGGGCGTTGTTTTCCCAAAAGGAATAAGGAGCCTGTTGGATAGGGATGAAGGCCGTCGCGTGGGGGCGGCGCGGATCGAGGGGTTTATTCTTTTAGCGGATCGTCGGCTTCCTTGGCGGGATCGTCACCATTCCCGCCCATGCCGAAGCCCTTTTTCACCATGAGTTCGGTGAGGATTTCCTCCACCTTGTCCGCCACTTCGAACAAAAGGTCGGCGGTGCCCAGGAGTTCTTTCCTCAGTTCGTCGTTGCCGTATTCGTACTGGGCTCGGTACGTGCCGTTGTCCAAGTACTGGTTCAGCCGGTTGAGTTCCTTAAATAGTCCCATGGGCGGGGTTCTACTCCAAATCCCCTTCGGCCGCAAGGAAAATCGGGGGTGAAGACGTAACACCTCAGTGACGGGTGCAAGCTAAGGCCTTGCTTCATTATCACCTCTTACCACCCCTCACCCCGCCCTCTCCCCCGGGCTCCGGGGCCTTGGCCCCGGATGCCAATTGGGGACAGAGCCTTCGGCTCTGACCCCCGGGAGAGGGGAAAGCAAACTTGGCCCAATGTCATGATGAAGCTGAAAAATAGGGTCAAGTAAGTCTTTCCCCTCGCCCCCCTGGGGGAGAGGGCGGGGTGAGGGGGTTCCAAAAAAGTGGCTTCCTTTTTCGGCCAGCAAGTGGAGATACCACCCGTAACTGAGGCCTTACAGGCGATTGATTTCATGCCAGCCGGAAAGTAATCTCCTGGCCCGGCTTGCGGGAAACCCCGGTTGTGATTATAGTAGGAGAGTCAATCCCGTCAAGAAGGAGCGCCTCATGTGCGAATGTTGCGGTGGGCCCAATAAAAAGCCCGTGCTCACGGTCATCAAGCCTTCGTCGGAAGGGGACCACGGCCATCACCATCTCCATGGCGACCAGGGCCACGAACACCCCCACGACCATTCCCACGACCATGGCCATTGCCACGATCACGGCCATGACCATCATCACGATCACGACCACGGCCACGATCACGGTCCTTCAACCGGAGGATCGAAATAAAGCGGTGAACCAAGGGCCGGTCCGCGGCCGGCCGTTTGGCGCCTTTTTTCCGGTATTCCGGTCCGTGCATCCAGACCGGGAGAAGGACGAGCTATGTCCTTTCGCCCGGATCGGAATCCATCCCTAAGTCTTCCGCTTTAACAGCCTCAATTCCTCTTCCAACCGCGAAGGAAGCACCTGGATGAGCCACGTTTGCGCCGTGAGCGCGGCGGGACTGGCCAGGAGTTCGGCGTTAACGCCCACCACCCGGCCGGAAAGCGGCATGAACAATCCGTGCACTTCGCTCGAAGCCCGAAGCTGGACTCCGGGGTACCCCTGTTCCACCAGGTCGTTTTCCGAAGGGAGTTCCAGGAATTCCACCGGCGGCACCAGGTTGAGAAAGCCGGGTTCCACGCCCACGTCGAAGGTATTGTCGCGGTTGTACCGGCACCAGGCATGGCCGGGCAGAACGTAGCGGTCTCCCGGCCGGGGTGGAACGAACCGGTATTCGCCGTCCGGATCCAGGGGCGCTTCCGGTTCCGGTTCCTCTTCCACGCCGGCCAGGCGGCGGAGGGTTCGCTGGAGGGGGTTAAGCAGTTCCAGGCGGGTGAAGGGTTTGGGGATGTAATCCACGGCGCCCAACCGTAAAGCCTGAATGGCGGTCTTGATGGTGGGGTACCCGGTGATCATGATCGCGGGCGCCCCCAGGCCCCGTTCCTTCATGGCGGCCAGCATTTCCAGGCCGTTCATCTTGGGCATCATCAGGTCGGTGATCACCGCGTCATACCCGCCCTGTTCCATCATGTCCAGGCCTTCGGCCGCGGTCAAGGCTCCGGCCACTTCGTACCCGAACCGCGACAGAATGCGGCGGATGCTGGCGTGGATCACGTCCTCGTCGTCGATGACCAGGATCCGGACGGGTTGGTTCATACGAAGTTCTCCTGTCGGGCCAGCCGGTCCACGGGTAGACGGAGGGTGAAATCGGCTCCGCCCTCTTCCCGGTTCCGGGCGAAAATTCGTCCGCCATGCTGTTCCAGGATGGCCTTGGCGATGGACAACCCCTGGCCGGTGCCCTGGGTTCCCTTGGTGGAGAAAAAGGGATCGAAAATCATGGGTAAAATGTTTTCCGGAATGCCCGGGCCGTTATCCAAAACCGAAGCTTCCACGAACCCGCCATCGGTGGACAACCGGCTTCTTACCAAAATTTTTCCTTTATATCCCAAGGCTTCGGCCGCGTTGATAATCAGATTGATGAACACCTGCTGAATCTGAGTGGGGACGAACCGGGCCGAAGGGAGATCGTCGGTCAGGTCCCGCTCCAACTGGACGTTCTGGAACAAGGCTTGCCGCCGGATCAACCCCAGGCTCCGTTCGATGACCACGTTCACGTTCATGGGCTGGGATTCCGTGGGCCCCAGTCGGGCGTAATCCAGAAGCTGGGCCACGATCTCGCGGCAGCGCATGGTTTCGCGGATAATCAGGTCGAAATCATGAATGATGTCGTCCCCGGGGTCCCGCTCCTGGGCGTCCAGCCGCATTTCTTCGGCAAAGGCCAGCACGCCCGTCAGGGGGTTGTTGATTTCGTGGGCCACGCTGGCGGCCAGCTTGCCCACGGCCGCCATTTTTTCGGATTGGACGGCCATTTTTTGGATCAACCGCTGTTCGGTAACATCGCGGCAAATGGCGGACACGCCGATCACGTCGCCCTTGTAATCAAAAAGAGGAAAATGGAAGGTGTCCAGATACCGCTTTTCCCCCTGGATGGTCAGCACTTTGCTGGCGCCCAGGTAGGCTTTGCGCTCGATGACTTCATGGTCTGGTTCGGTCAGAATATCGGCCGTGGCCAGATCGAAAAGCTCATGATCGGTCCGGCCCAGGTATTCGTCCGGCGATTTGTTGAACAACGCGGCGGCGGGCTGGTTGATGACCAGATACCGGCCCGACAGGTCCTTGATGGTAATCATATCGTGCGCGTTTTCGATGAATTGGCGGAAACGGCGCTCGCTCTCTTCGATCTTGCGGCGCTGGAGCACGATATCGGTGATGGGCCGGGCGGTTTCGATGATCCGGTCAATCCGGCCTTCTCCATCCAGAATCGGAGTAATGATGACCCGGAAATAGGATCGGGAAGCGCCCGGAACGAAATGGATGAACTGGACCGGCTGTCCGGTTTTTTTCACCTGTTCCACCAGGCTGGCGGCTTCGAAGGGTTCCTCCCCCTCCAAACCGGCCTGGAAGGGGTCGTGGAACCGGTCGCCCTTGACCAGGTCGGAAGGCGCCAATCCGGTGATGGTCTGAAACCGGGCGTTCACCCATTCCAGCCGACCGTCCCGATCCAGCACCACCACCCCGTCGGGCAGGCTGTCCATGATCCCTTGGAGCTGGTTCCGTTCACAAACCAGGTCTTCTTCCAGCCGCCGTTTTTGGTCGATTTCCCCGCGGAGCAACCCCAGCGTGTCTTCCAGATCGCATAGTTTCAGCGCGGTGGCCTGGTCAATCACCTTGATCCCAGCGGGAACCAGGCGGTACAGCCGGTGGAGGTCCTCGACGCCGCCGGTCATGACGATCACCGCCTCCAGGCCATCGATCCCAAGGGCTTCCTCATCGGAATGGAGCAACGGAATGTCCAGGCGCAAGGCCAGTTCCGAGGCGGGGTCGGATTTCGGCGCCACCAAGGCCAGAATTTCCAGATCCATGGCTTGAGGGCATTGGCGGCGGACCGATTCCAGGAGCCGCCGGCTGGCCGGACCTCCGCCGATCACCACCGCTTTCATGCCTTCCCCCTGGACCGCGGCCATCGATTATCCAATGGAATTCCAGTTGAAAATGGTTGTTCCTTGCGTGGGAGCCTGTATTTAGCTTATCAAAAGACGGACGTTGGCGCCAGATCCAGGGAATGGGTGGACGGCGGAAGTATGAACCGAGCGAGAAGGCTTAAAAAGACGGAGTATTCCAGATGGCGGTGGTGGAGGCCGTGCTCCGAGTGACGGTGATCAGGCAGGTGGCCGTTTGTCCCGGCGGTCCAATGCTCACGGTGATGTCTCCCAGCGTGGTAACGTTGAGCGCCGCGTTGCCGCAGTTGAAGGTCGGATTGGTGAGAAGCCCTTTTACATAAGTTATGGAACAGGCGGAAAAACCGGCGGCCAAGCCGTCCGACAGCGATTTGCGCAAGGCCTGATCCTGCATATCGAGATACCTGGGGATGGCCACCGAGGCCAATACCCCCAGGATCACGAGAACGGCGATCACTTCAATCAGCGTGAAACCGCGCCGAATGGGTCCACCCATGAATAACCTGCTTCCCGCCAAGAATGCTATAGTTCAAGCAGGGCTCATGTTAATCGAAATTGCTCGATTTTTCAAGCAATTTTTACGGCTTCCAGTTGGCCGTGGTGGATCCGATCGAACTGGCGGCGGTGATGGTGCAGCCATCGTTGGTAATGCTGGCGCCGGCGGAGGCCACGGTAACCGTTATATCTCCGCTGGCGGTCAGGTTCCCTCCGGCAAGAGCGCATGTAAAAGTCGAGCCGCCCAAAAGGCCTCGGGCGTACGTCATCGAGCAGGCCGAGTATCCGGCGGCGACTCCGCCGGCCAGGGCCTTGT
>JAGVGV010000412.1 GCA_020056895.1 Deltaproteobacteria bacterium | reverse complement strand
GGCGGCCAGGAGGGCGGCGGCCCAAGCAAAGGTTATAAGCCAGGACAGGCCCCGCCGCCGGCGAGGCGGCCTTGGGCTTCCGGACGGGCTCCCGGCATTATGGGAAAAATGATTTCCGGCGCGGACCAACCCCCTGGCCTCCGGCTACTTGACGCGGCGGAGGCCCGGCTTGGGCTTGTCGCGGCTGGGCGGGTCCGGTTCGCCCTCCTGGGGGGGCTTCAATTGTTCCAGGTCCAAGGCCTGGATGAACACCTTTTTCCCGCCCATGGTGAAGATTTCCTGGCCGGTATAATGCGGTGTTTGGAGGATGAGCACCTGCGGCTGGGGGGGAACCAGTAGAAATGTCAGGTGGAGCAGCCACCATTCGTCTTTTTTGGCGGGGTCGCGAAGGATATCCTGGACATAGGCGTACGCGGCGGTCAGGGGGGAATCGTCGTCCCCGGTTTCCCTGAGCATCAGCAACACGTCGCCCGGGCTGGTGGTTTCTTTAAAAGGGATGGCGCTTTTCAGTTCGGCTACGGTTTTTTCCATGAATGGTTCTCCGTTCAGGAACGGGCGGTTTTCACCGCCGGCCCCTGAAAACCATACCAGAAACGGGGAGGGCTGTCAGCCGTTGGCGCGCTCAAGGCGTAAGCGCCTTGGTCGGCGGCCAAGGTATGCGGGCGGAAGGGAAAGGCCGAAGGGATGTCCGGGGCGAAGGCCCCCTATCCCCGAGAGATGTCCCCCATGGACAAAAAATGGCTCTTCGCTGTTTTGAATGGGCGAATAGTAGAAGTGAAAGAGAAAAAAAGGGCGACCGCTATGCTCAACCCATAAAATACTGTATTATATTAAATTGTTATGGATGAGGCCGACGGCGAGTTTCTTTTTTCTTTCACTTCTGATCTTCTCCCGGTCCCCAGTTAACCACACCAAATAGCGAAGAACCCAAAAAATCAGGCCAAGGCATCCTGGCTCAGGCCGCCTTCGAAGGCCTGACGCCATAGCTGGACTCGTTCCGCTCCATACACCCGGTCCCAGGCGGCCAAAAGGTCGCCCAGGGGCACGTCGGCGAACACGCCGATGTCCCGGACGTATTCGATATGCACCTGGCCAAGGCGGTCCAAGTGGTGAAGAACCGCCGTTTCCCGGCCGTTGAAGTCCACGGGGAAAATCTCCAGCTTGTCCGCCAGTTCCTTTTCGAAGGAAGGCGTGGCCTGAATCCACTTGCCGCCCACGAAAAGGTCCACGTACGCGTGGTAGGTGAACAGGTCGGCGCCCATGTAATCCAACAGTTTGGCCGAAAAACGGTGGTTACGGATATCGGCGAAAACCATCCGGGCCGGTATGCCCGAAATCCGAAGAAGCGCCACCAATAGCGCCGATTTCTGAACGCAGTACCCATACCCCCGGTCCAGGACGTTTTCCGGGTAATAATGTTCGGGCAGCCAAAAGGGGGAATAGGGATTGTATTTCACCTGATCCCGGACAAAAAGAAAAAGGGATCGGGCCCGGTCGGCTTCGTCGTCGATTCCGGCCGTCAGGCGGGCCGCCCGTTCGGGCAGCCGGCTTCCATCCCAACGGATCAGCGCGGCGGGTTCCAGGTATTCGGGCCGGACATCCTCGGGGTGCATGGGGTGTTCTCCTTTGGCGTTTTCGCCTTATCAGACCAACGGGAAAGGGCTTGGGACGCCGTATTCCATTCAGTTCACCAGCCAAACGCAAACGGCGGTTTCACCGGCCCGGCGGATCACCCGGTCGGCGACTCCGCCCAGAAGGGGGGACCGCTCCATGCCCCTCCGGCCCAGCACCAGGGTGCCATATCCGCCTTGCGTGACCTTGCGAAGGATGGTCCGGGCCACCCCCAGCGTTACTTCTTCCTGGAAAAAGTGGACCCGCTCCCGGGAAAAACCTCCGGCCTTCAAAATCGCGGCCGCCCGGTGGCTGAAACCGGTCAGGCATTCACCGCGTCCCAGAGGCTTACCGGCGGTTGGTTGTTCGGCGTCGGCTTCGTCCCAGGGGCCGGAACCGTTCACGGGTTCCATGAGGCAGTGGGATTGGAACCGGGGGATCACATGGAGGAAATCCACTTCCACGTCCGGGTTCGATCCCAACATGAAGGCGATGTGATCCACGGCCCTCAGGCTGGCTTCCGATCCATCCACGGCGGCCAGAATCCGGGGCCGGGGCGAAGGGGGGCCGTCCACGATCCAGAGGGGAACGGACATGGTATGGTGAACCAGTTGGTTGGACACCGAGCCCATGAAGAGTTCCTCGGCTCGGCTGAGCCCCCGCCGGCCCACCACCAGGGCGTCGAAATGGCCCAGTTCCACTTCGGCCACGATATCCCGGACCAACCCGGTCCGCCGCCTTCGAAGCCGTTGGTCTACCCGGGGCTCCGGAAAACCCAGGGATTTTAGGCGTTGGGCGGCCTTTTCCATAACCGCCCGGCCTTGCCGCTCATTTTCCTTTTCTATTTCTCGCAGACGTTTGTACGCCGTAGTATCCGTGACGGCCGCGTCCACTAAAAAGGGTGGGGGCGCCGGCAGAATGTGAAGCAGCACCACTTCGAGGCCCCGGATCAAACCGGCCATGTGAACGGTATAATCAACGGCGTCCAGGCTGGCCCGGGAGCCATCCACGGCAATCAGGACCGATGGGGTAAGGTGTTTGGGGAAGGGAGCGGACATGGGCGCCGATCTCCTGGTCAAAAAGTTGATGACGTTCCGTTATCCATACAGCAAAAACCGCTGGCGGTCCTCGATGAACCGGTCCAGCTCCGGCTGCCAACCGGCTTCGATCTCCCGGACGGGCCGGCCGGCTTCGAGCCCTTCCCGGACCCGACGGTCCCCGAGGATCAGGTCGATGGCCAGCCGGTCGTATTCGTATTCGTACGGCGGCGGCCGCCAGGCCACCTGGTCCGGGCGCCACCGCATCAGGATCGCCAAAAGGGTCAGCGTGGTCCGGTACGGCCTGAAGGTTTTGGGATCGATGGGATGAATTTCCACGCCATGGCAGACCCGGCCCTGAAACTTATGGAACGTGGGTTCGAAGGTCACGGGACGGAACACCGCGCCTTCGAGGCCGGCTCCATCGAGTTCGTCCCGCAGCCGGAAGGGATCGATGAACGGCGCGCCGCACAGGTGGAACGGACGGGTTGTCCCCCGGGCTTCGGACAAATTGGTCCCTTCCCAGATCACCTGGCCGGGATACACCCAGGCGGTTTCCGGCATGGGCATGTTGGGGGACGGCCAGACCCAGGGCAGGCCGGTTTCCCGAAAATACATGTCCCGCCGCCAGCCCTCCATCCGGACCACGGTCAGTTCGGGTCGGGGGTTCATCCGTTCGGCCATGAAGAGGGCCAGTTCACCCAGAGTCAACCCGTGGCGCATGGGCAGGGGATACAACCCCACGAACGAAGCGCATTCGGGAGTCAACAGGTTCCCTTCCACCTCTCGGCCGCCGATGGGATTGGGCCGGTCCAGAACCACCACCCGGATGCCCGCCCGGCCGGCGGCTTCCATCGAGTACGCCAGGGTCTGGGCAAAGGTGTAGACTCGGGTTCCCACGTCCACCAGGTCCACCACCAGGGCGTCCAGACCATCGAACATGGCCGGCGTGGGCTTCCGTGTTTCTCCGTACAGGCTGTAAACGGCCCGGCCGGATCGATCCAGACCGTGGTCCGATTCCACCATGTTGTCCTGTTTTTCACCGGCGAAACCGTGCTGAGGACCAAGCAGCACGGCCAAACGGCCCGGCAAGGCCCGGTCGATCAGGTCTGCGGCGTGTTCGTACCGGGGCCCCACCGAGGCCTGGTTGGCCAAAAGCCCCAACCTGGCTCGCCGCATCCAGGCGGGGGGGTGAAGGACCAGCCGTTCCAGCCCCGTGATTACCCGGTTCGTCGTCACTTCCTGGTGGTCTCCTTGTTCATCGGCGCTAAAGAGGCCGAACTTCGATGTCGCCCAAAAAGCCGATCCGGTCGCCCACGATGACCACCCCCCCCCGAACGCCGGGCAGAGCGGTGACCCATTCCAGCGCCGGTTCGATGTCCTGGGGGCCGCGGACCCGATTCCCCAGGGCGGTGGCGGCGGCATCGGCCAGCGCTCCGCTGTCGGCGGCCACGGTGGCGGCATCGGCTCGGCCCTGACTGTACGAATGCCCCAGAGTGCCGGACGACGTGCAGATTCCGGCCGGCAGCCGGTCCGGCGTGACGTACAACCCCAGCTTCATGGACAGGGGCGACGCTCCCGCGAACAACCCCACCGTTTGAGGCATGGTTCCGGCCAGCCAGATGTCCCCTCCGTTTTCCACCACCACGGCTTCGGGCGACCGTTCCAGAAGCGTCTCGCCCACGAACTGGGCAATGGCCCCGGCCACGGCCGCCATGGGACCCACCAAGGCCGTCCGCGAAGCGGCCAGCATGGCCCGGACGGGCTGGGGCGCGGGGACCGGAGACGAAAGGGGGGCCAGGCTGGTCAGGAAGTCGGGCTGGCTCTCGGCCCAGGCCAGAATCCGGCTTCGGGCGGTGAATACCCGGTCCCTGGCCAAATCCGCCAGGTCCGTTTGAGCCCGGATGAACAGATCGGTCTGTTCCACCTGAATCCGGAAGGAAACCAGCCCCGTTCCGGTCACGCGGGACCGGTACTCGTCGGGCCGGGGGAGCTTGGGACCGTTGGCCATGACGGGTTTCAGCCTTCCCCGGGATCCAGGCCGGCGGTCAGCTTAGGGTTGTTCCAATGCCGGCGGGCGTCCCTTTGGGTCTTTTTTTCCAGGTTCCGCCGCACCGCCCCAGTAAGGTCCACACCGGTCTGATTGGCCAGGCAGCAAAGCACGAAGAACACGTCGGCCATCTCATCCGCCGGATCGTGGTCTTCCTCGCCGGGCTTGAAACTCTGGTCCCCATACCGCCGGGCCATGATCCGGGCCAGTTCGCCCACTTCCTCCACCAGCACGGCCATATTGGTCAGTTCGGAAAAATAGCGGACGCCGTATGTTTTCACCCATTCGTCGATGATCCGCTGGCAGTCGCGAAGCCCCAGGTCGTCCGGGGCGCCTGAATCCATCACGGGGTCTCCGTCCTAGGTTGGGAACCTCTTTGATTATGGGGAATCGGGGGGCGTCTGGCCCCCCCTCCCCCGCGAGGTTATTGGTTCCTCAGGTATTTGAGCAGCAATTGAACGCCGAACCCCACGCCGCCCACGGGCGCGTCGGGCTGGGCCTTGTCGTTCCGGGCCGGACCGGCGATGTCCACGTGAGCCCAAGGGATTTGGTCACTCACGAACTTTTTCAAAAACAGGCCGCCCACGGTGGCCCCGGCGTTCCGACCGCCCGAATTTTTCATATCGGCCACGTCGCTTTTGATCAGTTCGTTGTAGTCATCGAACAACGGCAGGGGCCAGACCCGTTCCCCCGAGGCCTGGGCGGCGGCCTGGAGGCTTTTGGCCAGATCGTCGGAGGTGGTCATGAGGCCGGCGCATTTTTCTCCCAAGGCCACCACGCAGGCTCCGGTCAGCGTGGCCAGATCAATGATCGCCGCCGGCTTGTATTCCTGGGCCAGCGTCAGGGCGTCGGCCAGGATCATCCGGCCTTCGGCGTCGGTGCTGATGACCTCGATGGTCAACCCGCTCATGGAGGTGAGCACATCCCCCGGGCGGTACGCGCCGCCATCGGGCATGTTTTCCGTGGCGGGAACGATCCCCACCAGGTTGACCGGCAGTTTCAGAACAGCCGCCGCTTCCATTACGGCCAGCACGGCCGCCCCGCCGGACATGTCCGTTTTCATGGTGACCATGCTTTCGGGCGTCTTGAGGCTCAGGCCGCCGCTGTCGAAGGTGATCGCCTTGCCCACCAGGGCCAAGGGCGGTTTCCCCTTGGACCCGCCTTGATATTCCAGAACGATGATCCGGCCGGGCCGGCGGCTTCCCTGAGCCACCCCCAGGAACGAACCCATTTTCCGCTTTTCGGCGTCCTCCATGCCCAGGATAGTGGCCTTGAGGCCTCGCTCCTTGGCGATGGTCCGGGCGGTTTCGGCCAAGACTTCGGGATACACCAGGTTGGCCGGCCGGTTGATAAGGTCCCGAGCCATGGTCACGGCTCGGGCGGTCACGTTGGCGGCGTCCACGGCCTTTTTCCAGCCCGCCGGCGGCTTGGAGCCTTCGTGAATCAGGCAAAGCGACGAAAGGCGTTTCGTTTTTTCCGTGGCTTCGGTTTTCAGTTCGTCAAAATCGTACTGCCCCAAAAGAGCGCCCACGGCGGCGGCTTCCAGGGCTTCGACGCCGGTCAAAAGCCCCGGAGGCGGAGGCAGCAATGCGGCGGTTTCCACCTTGTGGTCCCGGGCCGCCCGGACTCCCTTGGCCGCCGCCGCCCGGATGGTGTCGTACCGGCAGGAATCGGCCTTCCCCAGACCCACCAGGATCAGGCGTTCCGGACCGCCGGGGTGGAGGAACAAGACCAGGGACCGGTTGGGTTTGGGTTCAAAATCACCGGAATCGATTCGGCGACAAATCAGATCGGCATACGGCGCCAGTTCGGCCCGGTCCGTCAGGCTCGAACCATCGTCCTCCAGGATCAGGACGATCAGCGCCCCGGCGGCCATCTGGTCGGCCCGGGCCTTTTTCAGCGTGATGTCCATACGGGAGCCCCCTTGGTTGGATGCTGTCGATTCTGTTTGTTAGCACAGAGGCCGGCCGGATTTCAAAGGCAAAGGCGAGGCCGGGGGTAACCTTTGGTTAAAGGCGACGCCGGACCAAGGTTTCGGGGCTTCGTCCGGCGCCTTCGCTTTTGGAACAAACTTTCAGCGATCAGCTCAGAGCTGTCGGCTTATATGGAATGAATACGGATTTACTCGAATTTTCGTTAAAAAACTTTTATTCGTCAGGCCTGGTGGAAAAAAGGCGGCCGTGGAGCGACCGGAGGCTAAAAACCACCCAGGCCCAAAAAGAACGCGGGCTTCACCGCCGGCCGCCGGCAATCTGATTATACCGAATGGCCTCATTGGCATCCGCCCGGACCCTTGCTATAATCCGGGCATGATT
Organism: Deltaproteobacteria bacterium; assembly: GCA_020056895.1. Classification (GTDB taxonomy): domain Bacteria; phylum Desulfobacterota; class Desulfarculia; order Adiutricales; family JAGVGV01; genus JAGVGV01. Next base: position 511 of record JAGVGV010000412.1, on the reverse strand, counting down.
CCACCCGAAACCAAATTCCTGATCGCTTCGGGTCAGGGCTCGGAACGCGCCCTGATCGACGACATCCTGGGGGACCGGGGTTATCGGCGCCGGACGCTGGTGGACAACGGCCCCAAAGCGCTGGCCGTTCTGGCCGCCCAAACGCCCTTTTTCGTTTTGGCCGCCTGGGAGCTCCCGGAACTGGGAGGGCTCCGACTGGCCAAGGAAATCCGGCGGATGCCTCACGGCCGGAACCATCCGGTGGTGCTGGTGGTGCCTGAATACAACGAATCGGAAAAAAACATGGCCGAAGGCGCGGGCGTGACCGGGTTCATCAGCCGGCCGATCACTCGATCGAGCCTGATCGACCGGGTTCACGGCTTTCTGGCCAAAGCCGTGGAATCCGGTTGGCCGGAACGGGCCCTGGACCGGGCCGAACGGCTGGCCGACATGGGGCGGGACGCCGAGGCTCTGGACGAATACCAACGGGCTTTGAGCCAGGGCCGGCGAAGGATGGCCGGGCTGCAAACCG
>JAGVGV010000507.1 GCA_020056895.1 Deltaproteobacteria bacterium | reverse complement strand
CCTTGGGGCCTCTCTCCATTTTCGCCGGAGTCAGCGAAGCGGAGCTGTCCGAACTATCGGGGTGGGTCCGCGAAATCGAAGTTCAGCCGGGGGATGTGTTCATTCAGCAGGATTGCCATGGGGACTGTTTTTACGTTTTGGCCTCGGGCCAGGCCCAGGTTTTCCGGCTGGGGGAATACGGCGAAGAGGTGGTGCTGGCGGAGATCGGTCCCGGGGAATCCATTGGCGAAATGGGGTATTTCGCCGACGGCCGGCGGACGGCTTCGGTCCGGGCCGTGGGCGGCGTGGTTCTGCTCAGGATTCTGTACGCGGACCTTGAAAAAATTTTCCAGGCGGCTCCCACTCTTACGCGAAATTTCCTGGCCCTGGTCACGCACCGGCTCCGGCGGACGAACATCCGGTTCCAGGATGTAACCCGTCAGGCCCGGGTGGCGGAACGGACCTTGGACCGGTTGCAATCGTTTCTCGATATGTCCGAAATCGCCACCTTGACCGAGGGTATCGAAGACCTGATCGAGCGCGTGGTGGTGACCGCCAGCCAGGTCTTGGACGCGGACCGGGCCAGTTTGTTCCTGCTGGACCCCCACGCCGGGGAACTCTGGTCCAAGGTAGCCGAAGGGGTGGGGCACAAGGAAATCCGGCTGCCGGTGGGCCGGGGGGTGGCCGGATGGGTGGCCCAGCACGGCGAGGTGCTCATCATCCCGGACGCGTACCAGGACAGACGGTTCGATTCCAGCCACGACCAACGCACCGGGTACCGGACGCGGAGCATTCTTTGCGGTCCGGTCAAGAATCTTCAGGGCCAGATCGTGGGCGTGATTCAGGTGATCAACAAGAGGGAAGGGACCTTCGGCGATCGGGATGTTACGCTGTTCAAGGCCTTCGCGTACCAAACCGCCGTGGCGGTGGAGAATTTCCGGTTGTACCGAAGGCTTCTGGCCCACCACGAAAAAATGGCCATACTATTGGAAGTGGCCACCGGGTTGGCGCAGACCCTGGACCTGGACGCCCTGATCATCCGCATCGTAGGCCGGATCAGTGAAATTTTGGATTCGGAACGGTCCACGCTGTTTCTGTTGGACGAGGAGCGAGGCGAACTCTGGTCCAAGGTGGCCCAGGGGGCGGAGCTGACGGAAATCCGTTTTCCCAAAAATCTGGGGCTGGCCGGCTGGGTGGTGGAAACCGGGGAAGTGCTCAATATTCCGGAAGCGTACCGGGACCCCCGGTTCAACCCGTCCGTGGACCGCCGGACCGGGTTCGTGACCCGGAACGTGCTGAGCATGCCCCTTCGGAGCCGCGATGGCAGCGTTCTGGGGGTGACTCAGGCCATCAACAAACGCCGGGGGGCTTTTGACGAACAGGACGAAGACCTTCTTCGAGCCATGACCTCCCACGTGGCCGTGGCCCTGGAAAACGCCCAATTGTACCGGAATACCGTGGAAATGAAGAACTATCTGGCCTCGGTCCAGGAAAGCATCCACAGCGGCATCGTGACGTTAAGGGACGATTTCCGGGTGGTCACGGCCAACCGGGCGGCCGAGGAACTGTTCGGTCAGGCGCTGGGCCGGCTGGATTTCCGGGACGTGTTGGGCGGCGGCAACCCCGGGCTGTTGGGCCACCTGCGGCTGGTGGCCGAAACCGGACGGGCCGTGGCCGATTACGATCTGGACTTGTCCCTGACCGGAGGCGAAAAGCATTCGGTCCACGTTAATTTCGTCCCGTTGCTCGATGCCCGGGGTCAACGACAGGGGCTGGTGCTGGTGTTCGAGGACGTAACCCGGGAAAAGCGGCTGAAAGGAACCTTGAGCCGGTACATGGCCAAAGACATCGTGGACCGGCTGCTCGAAGACCCCCGCCGCCAGGCTTTGGGGGGCGTTCGGAGCAAGGCCACGGTCCTATTCGCCGACATCCGGGGCTTCACCGGCATCGCGGAAGGGCTGAGCGCCGAGCAGACCGTGGATTTTTTGAACGAATACTTCAGCTTGATGGTGGATGTGGTGTTCGACCACGGCGGGGTTTTGGACAAATACATCGGCGACGCCATCATGGCCGTGTTTGGAGCGCCTTATGCTCAGGAAGACGACGCCGTCCGGGCCGTCCGGACCGCCCTCAAGATGCGGGCGTCGCTGGCCGCTTTTAACGAACGCCGGTCCCGCCAGGGCCAGGACCCCATCCGGGTGGGGATCGGCATTTGCACCGGCGACGTGGTTTCGGGCAATATCGGCAGTGAACGCCGGATGGATTACACCGTGATCGGCGACGGAGTGAACGTGGCCTCGCGGCTGGAAGGCCTGTCCACCGTGTACCAGGCCGACGTGCTCATCAGCGAAGCCACGAAAAAGGAACTGGGCGACGCCTTCACCACCCGGCTGGTGGACCAGGTGCTGTTCAAGGGCAAGAAAAAGCCGGTCCGAGTTCATGAAGTGCTGGCCGAAGGCCGAGTGGATCTCACCGAAGCCGAAAAGGAATTCGCCCTGGGGTACGAATTGTATTTGAACCGGGATTTCGCGGCCGCGTTGGAGCATTTTGAAAAGGGCCGCGTGGGCGACCCCTTATGCGGCGTATTTGGGGAACGCTGCCAAAAACTGATCGCCTCCCCGCCTCCGCCGGACTGGAACGGCGTGTTCGTCAGCCACCGGAAATAAAGCCCGGCTTGGGTGGAGGCCGAAGGATCATTCTGTAGGGGACGAAACGACCGCTATTCCTTTTTTTCGGACTCCTCGGGGTCTTCCTTCTCGGGAATGGCGTTGTCATGGATAAAGGCTTTCAACTGCCTCTGATCCACGATCCCCAGCCATTTGAACCGGACCCCCTGACGGCGGTATCGTCGGATATCCTCTTCCATTTCGGGCAGCGAATCGTCCCAGACCGTTTCGTATTCAATCTGGTCCAGATACAGGTTTCCGTCGGCCATCAACCCCAGGGTGCCTTCCTTTTCCAGGTCTTCCGGCGAACCGGCGTAGATGAAGGCCAAACCGCCCCGGCTGATGTCCAATATCTGGATTTTCCGGCCCTCGGCGGTATTCGGACCGATCACCACGAAGGCTCCTTCGGTCGCCGGAAACCGGGGGTGACTCCGGGCCTTGAGGAGGAAAATCCGTTTCAGCCATCGCCAGAAACGCCCCATGGAAGCTTCCTCCTTCGTCCAATTATATACCCAAAATCGAATTATTCCCATGGGATCGGCCGGCGGGGCGGGATTGGGAAGGGACCCCGCCGGCGGCTCGATATCAAAGTTTTTGGGCTAGTATGGTTTTGAACCGTTGGAAATGGGAAAGGCGCTCTTCCAGGGCTTCCGGAGATACACGGCCGAGGATTTCAAACGACCGTTTCCCTTTTTTGTATGAATTTTTGCAGGTTCGCGTCGCGTGAACTAGAGCTTCCTGAACGGCGTGGCGGGTCCGTTCTTCGATTTCCTGGAGCGGCGGCAGGGCGTTTACTTGCAGATTGGCCCCGAAAAAGGTTCGGATCGCTTTCCGATCCGCTAAAATCCAGGTTTCCATGCAGGTGGTCATCAGCAAAACCTGTTCGTCGTCGGCGCCATCCGGCCGGGCCCAGTGGTCGCGAAGGCGAAGATGGTCCCAGGTCCGATCCAGGTCCGCCACCGGGTCTTCGGAATCCACCAGCATGGCCACGTAAACACCGGCTGGCGCATGGTTATGCTCGGTGGCGAAATCGTCATACGCGTCGTTGCGTCCGCCGCAGGCCACCAGCCGGGGCATCCGGCCGGAAAACCCGCATTTTGCAAGCAACT
>JAGVGV010000450.1 GCA_020056895.1 Deltaproteobacteria bacterium | reverse complement strand
CTTTCCCGGGTCACGTCCCGGCTTACGGCCATGAATCCTACCAACCGGCCGGTTTCGTTGAACAACGGCGCCTTCTTGACCGACAGGATATGCCGTCCGCCCGCTTTGTCCAGGCAGACGGCCTCGTACGCTTTCGGCCGGCCGGTCATGGTGATTTCTTCCTGAGCCCGGGCCGAAACGCCTTTGTCTTCGTAAAAAACGTCGATGTTCTGGCCGATCAGGTCCGGCAGCCGATACCCCGTGGTTTCTTCGGCGGCCGGATTGAAATAGACGATCCGGCCTTCGGCGTCGCTCACGAAAATGTTTTCCCTCGCCGCTTCCAGGATCAGAAATCCGGCCCGGCGCAGATATTCTTCAACTTCCGCCCTGTTTTTCATGGCGATGGGTCTCGATGCCTCCCTGGGGTTGCTGGCGGTCGATCCCAGAATAGGCGGTTCAGTCCTTAAAAGCAAGAGTGGTCACGACAGATATGTATCCGTTCAGTCTCCGGTGGCGTCGTTGGAGCTTGGGCGCCTTTAGAGGCTGAATGGTCTTCAACCAGCCGGGCTTTCAGGCGTCAGCACTCAGCGATCAGCGTGAGCGGACAACTGACGGCCGATAACGGACAGCCTTTTTTCCCCGCCCCGGGACGAAGCCAGGGATATTTCCAACCGCTGCCACCCGTAACGTAACGTTTACAGGGCTCGAATGAACAGGTCTTCCATCTCCCCCAGATACTTCTGGGCGTCCGTCATCAATCCGGACAGCCGGCGCTGTTCCCGGGGGCGAAGATCGTAATACAGGTCCAGCATGGGCCCGCAGTAATACCAGGTGCATACGAAGGGACGGCGGATCCGTTCGATGTCGCAACCTTGGGGGCCCAAGTACCGGCAGACGGCGTCATCGTGATCGCGAAGCTGAAGGGGCGGCGGACAAAGGTTCAGGGCATGGAGGAACACCAGGTCCCGGAACCCGTAGGCGACCCGGGCGTGCTGGCAGCAGATGGTCCGGCAGCTCGGGCAGACCACCGCCGTCCACCGGTCGAACCGGTCCGACAGCACTTCCAAAATGCTTCGAGCCCGGCCGGCGGCCCGGCGGACCGGGTCCAGATCCGGTCCTCGGCGGGCGAACAATCCGGCCAGGGTGTCGTTCGCTTCCCGCCACTGGGGCGGATCGGCCCACTCCAAAGGCGGCGGGCCGGAAGAGGGCGCCAGCCGGACAGATCGGGATGATTCCTCCCGGGAGAAGCGAAGAGGCCGGGCCACCTGGGTTTTCCGGCCTAGTACGCGTGGAAAAGGCGCGAAGCCTTCATCCGGTTGTCCACCGGGCCCAGGCCTTCGAACCCCTGGGCGATCCGGGCGGCTTTTTCCACGTCGCTCTGATCCGGCGCCGTGCCGGTGATCCGAATGCCGCCCCCTTCCACCGGCTCCACTTCCACCCGGCTGAACGATGCGGGCCGGACTTTTTTACGGATGGCGCTTTCGACCCGTTTGGCCAGAGCCATGCTTTTCAGCCAGGCTTTTCGTTCCTGGGGGTTTTGCATGGGCTTCATGTTCTGAGCCGACTTGATGACGATGAAGGCGGCTTCGTCCGGAGTCATGTCGCGTGTGTTGACAATCAGGTCATACAGGGCGAAATCGTTCAGGTCATGCTGGTATATGTTTTCGATCAGCGATTGCCGGCTTTGACCGTAACGCTTCACGAAGTCGCGAGCTTCTTCCATGCCGATGTTCTGGGCCTGGGCCACCCGTTCGGCCCGGACGTCGAAGGGGGCCACGATGCGGGTCCGCATGACGCCTCGGACGTTGAGCAGCACCACCTGGGCGCCCCGGCCCAGCAGGATCACGTCGCCCCGGCTGGCCAGATCGTAGGTTAGGGATTCGAACAGGCTGGTATAGGCCGGGTCGTCAAAAAAGAACCGTTCCCAAAACCCCTGGGGGACTTCACGTTCGTATAACGCGCAGGCCTTGGCGAATTCGGGGTCGCATTCCTGGCCCAACCGGTGAATATCGGGCTGGCCCACCAATTGGAACCCAAGCTCCATGGCCGCGAGTTGAGCCACTTCGTCGCCAAAGCTGCCCACTTGGCGGGATAAGGTGATGACTTTCATGGGTTGCTCCTTGATCCGTTGATGAGAAACCAACGAAACGAACCCGGCGTCCAGCGGGAATCAATCCCCCTGGGCCGCAATTTCGTTCCATGCCTTGAGGATTCGTTCGTAATCCGCCGGCGTATCCATGTCCCATAACACCGCCGGGTCGTCCACGTCCAGGTCCCGGGCCCGGTCCGGGCGCCGGTTCAGCACCGCCCGAAGGCCGCCGTCGCCGTCGTGAGCCAATATTTCCGGGGCCAGCATCCGGGATAACAGCGGCGGATGTCCCCGCCGCCCCTTGTGGCGGGGATAGAGAATCCATGGGTTGTACGAAAAAAAAACGTCGGCCAGAAGGCGGATGGTGGCCGGACGGACCAGGGCCACGTCCACGGGGTGCATGAAAAAGCCCCGGATGTCTTCGGCCAGGGCCGCCGCGCCCGCCTGGATGGAAGAAAACATCCCCCGCCGGTAATCGGCGTTGAGGATGGCCGGCACGCCCAGGCGATCGGCTTCTTCCGCCACTTCGGCGGCCCAGTGGCCGTTGACCACAAGGATATCCCGGACCCCGGCCCGTTGGTACGCCTGGACCAGCCGGGCCAGAACGGAATCATCCCCCAAGGGCAACAGCGGTTTGGGCCGCCCCATACGGCTCGATTCGCCCGCGGCCAGGATCAACGCGGCCAAGGGCGCGGCTTCGCCGGACGGGATCGGTTCGATCTCCGGTTCCGGCGGGGCGGCGGGCGGGTTCGGCATGGACGTTCCTCCCTCTCCGTTGAGGCCGATGATTCCTCAAGCCATCCGAACCTATCCAATCCGGGGGGATGGTGTCAAAGAATAAGGTGATCCCGGGGGATCGTTTGGCCCCCCAGGGCCTGGATCGGGCTGGGTTTGGGTTTGCGAATCGGAGTCGGCGCCGGGGAAACGAACAGGAATTCACCCGGAAAAAAACTTGTCTAACCGAATGAAATCACGTTATAATAACCGGATAAACCACCAGGGGCGGCGAAGCGGCGGAACCGGGCCGGCGGCCATCGGGGTAAGACTCCATGGTTCTTGCCCTTTTTTTGATTTGATGGGATATTTCTTTCCATCGGCCGTGCTCCCGTGGTGGATCGGACCGAACAATCGATTGGACGGAAAACGATGGCCAGGATACTCGTGTTCGCCTGGGAAATCAGCGGGGCCGCGGCTTTGGCGCCTCTTTTACCGGCTTTGGCTCAGGAAGGCCACCACCTGACGGTGATGGCGGTCAAACCGGCTTTTTTGTGGTTTCAGGCCGAGATCGCCGGATTGTTTCCCGTTGAGGAATACCAGTCCGGCGCGGCGGACAGCCTGGATTATCAGGTCTGTCTGGCGGCCTTCGGTAACCCCAGGCAGTCCTTTGGTCTTCGCGTCTGGATGGAAATATCGGCCGACAAACGATCCCTGGTGGTGCTGGACAACTGGAAGGGTCCCCAACGGTTTTTCCACCCCAAGGGGATGCTCCGGGACGAGGCCATGCCCACACGCCTGGCCGTGATGGACTCGGTAATGGCCGGACTTTTGAAAGACATGGGGCTGCCGCCGGAAAAAATGGCCGTTACCGGCCATCCCCAGCTCTGTGCTTGCGGATCCGGCGCTTGGTTCGAAGGCCATCCGGGACCGGACGCGGCGCGGGCCCGGCTGGGGCTGGCTCCGGACCGTCCCGTTTGCCTGCTGGTTTCGGAACCCATCCACAACCATGGTTTTTATCAGGCCTGCACTCCCGCCTGCCGGGGGCTTTTCCAGATGGATGCCGGCGGCCGGGAATTGTGGCGGGCGGTAGTGGACGAAGCCCGGCAGCAGTTAGGGGACGCGGAATTCATTATGCGGCCCCATCCCACGGAAAAGCCATCGGCCGATCCGTTAAAAACCGTGACCTGGGAACAGGCGACCGCCCGGGACCTATTGGCGGCGGCCGACCGGGTGTACGGATTGTCGTCGAATTTGGTGATGCAAGCGGCGGCTTTGGGAAAACCCACGTACATACTGGACCGGGCGGTCAAGGGCTGGGTTCCCGATCATTCTTTTCTTCCGGTCCCGGCCTGGGAATACCTGCGGAAAACCGGACAGCTGGGCGGACCGGACGGCGCCCGGCCGGACACTCAGGATCATGCCCGGGCCATCACCCGAGTCGTGCGGGAAGTGGACAAGCTTTTGGATTGACGGATCGTGACCACCGGCGGTTCTTCGCTCAACCGGCTGATATTCCAAGTCGATGTTCTTTACCATCGTAATGAAGAGGGCGGTTTTTCTCGTGGGTGATTCCCCTTGGAAAAACCGCCCTTTTTTGTTGGATCCATCCCATTCGGGCGAAGCCGGCCTCGTCCGAATGGGATCGCTTGTTGAAATCAGGTTTTGAACTGGTGAACGAGTCCATTAAGACGTTCGGCCAGGTTGGATAGTTCCTGGGAAGCGGTACGGACCTGTTCGGCGCCCTGAGCCGTTCCCTGGGCGGCGCGGGAGACTTCGGCGATGACCGAGGTCATTTCGCGGCTGACTCCAGCCACCTGCTGCGTGCTGCTTGAAACATCGGTGGCGGCGCTGGCCGCCTGGGCCACGTTCTGGGCGATCTCGGCGGTGGTGGCGCTTTGCTCTTCGACGGCGGCGGCGATGGTCTGCGCCAGTTCGTTCACCTTGCCGATGACACCCACGATCTGGTCAATGGCCTTGGCCGATTGGTCGGTGTTGTCCTGAATGGCCTTGATACGGGCGCGGATGTTTTCCGTGGACACGGCGGTTTGTCCGGCCAGGTCCTTGACCTCGGAAGCCACCACGGCGAAGCCCTTGCCCGCTTCACCGGCCCGGGCCGCTTCAATGGTGGCGTTCAGAGCCAGGAGTTTGGTCTGTTCGGCGATGTCCACGATCACTTCCACCACCTGGCCGATCTCCTGGGCGCTCTGGCGGAGGGTCTGGACCGATTGGCCGGTGGCTTGAGCCATGTGAGCGGCTTGATTGGCGGTTTCGGCCGAATGACCGGCGCTCTGGGCGATTTCGCTCACCGACGCGGTCATTTCCTCGACCGCCGCCGCCATGGTGGCCACGGTGGCGCTGAGTTCCTCGGTTGAAGCGGCCACGCCGTCCATGTTGCCCTGAATGTTCCCGGCGTCCAGAGCCACCTGGTCCGACCGGGACGACATTTGGCCGGCGCTGTCGGCCATTTGTTCGGCCACGGAGGCCAACTGGGTGCTGGCGGAGGAAAGATGTTCAATGTTTTCCGTTACCTGCTGGATGAGGCTCCTCAGCTTTTCCACGAAAATGTTGAACCATGTGGCCAGTTCCCCCACTTCGTCCCGGCTTTTCACTTCCAACCGCTTGGTCAGGTCCCCTTCGCCTTCCGCGATGTCTTTAATCATGGCTACGGCGGCGTTGATGGGCTTGGTGATGGTCCGGACGAGCACCCAGGAAAAGAGGGACAGGATCACCACGCCGGCCACGGCTATAACCAGGGCGATGATGTCTCCGGTCCGGGAGGCTTTTTCCATGGACGCCTGGGCCATTTTTTGAATATTCAGGGCTTCATCCCGAGTTTGCTGACCGGCGCGTTGCATCTTGGGCAACAGCCGTTGGATGCCGCTCCATTCGGTATATGCATTTTTTTCATGATCCTGAAAGCTTTTCATGTTGGCCTGAACGTCTTCCCAGCCCTTCAGCAGGTCCGCGTCGCCGGCCGCCTTGACGATCGTGGTGGCGTTTTGGACCGCCATGGCTATAGCCTTGTCCAGGGCGTCCCTGTTTTTTTCGTATTTCAGTTTAT
>JAGVGV010000293.1 GCA_020056895.1 Deltaproteobacteria bacterium | reverse complement strand
CGCCCCCTTGGGGGAGAGGGCGGGGTGAGGGGGTTATGTCCAAACCCCGCGCGGGTGGAATACGCTCACTCCAGTTTCCCGGCGGCCGATATACTACCCTAAAGGATTTTCCCGGCCCATTGACCTTTTGGCGTTAAACGGTTATTATTTCGTCTAACAGAATAAATGAGTAAGTGATTTCCAACGGTTAGCTCCCCGGGCCGCATCAAAGCGCGTGGCTGGGGAAGAAGGGGTTTGGTCCAAAGACTTGCTTTTTCATTTTTTTGTGCTACGGTGGCACCCAATTTCGCCTTGGGTGAGGCGCCCCGGAACCGTGGCCGGGTTCCTCGGCCGGGAACGGTTGGGGACCGGAGAGGGTCCGAGAAGAGACATGTCAACCCAACGAAAATAGACGCCCGACCGGCCCGCCGCTGGTTCGGGCGCCCCAGTTTTGGAACCTACCCCAAACGGAGCGTTATGGCCGCCGAAACGTCATCCGCGAAGAAAAAGAGCGTGAAAAAAAGCAAGAAGAGTCCCCGCGACGTCAAGATCTACCGGGCTTGGTGCAAAAGTTGCGGAATCTGCGTTGCCTTCTGCCCGAAAGGCGCCTTGGAAATGGGCTCGGACGGGCCGGAATGGAAAAACCCCGACCAGTGCATCGGCTGCCGGATGTGCGAATACCGGTGTCCGGATTTCGCCATCGAGGTCGTGGAGGAGGAAAAGGGCGATGCCCCTGAATGAGAAAGCCCCAGCCACGCGGCTGATGCAAGGCAACGAAGCCTCGGCCGAAGGCGCGCTGGCCGCGGGCGTCCGGTTTTATGCCGGATACCCCATCACGCCGTCCTCGGAAATCGCCGAGGTGCTGGCGTACCGGTTGCCGGCCTTCGATGGAACCTTTATTCAGATGGAAGACGAAATCGCCAGCATGGGCGCCATTATCGGCGCGTCTTTGGCCGGCGCCAAAGCCATGACCGCCACCAGCGGCCCGGGCTTTTCCCTGATGCAGGAAAACATCGGCTACGCCTGCATGGCCGAAGTCCCTTGCGTGGTGGTCAACGTCATGCGCGTGGGCCCCAGCACCGGCATGCCCACGGCTCCGGCCCAGGGCGACGTTCAGCAGGCCCGCTGGGGAACGCACGGCGACCACCCGATTATCGTGCTGTCCCCTTGGAGCGTTCGGGAATGCTTCGACCTGACCGTCCGGTCCGTGAACCTGGCCGAAAAATACCGCACACCGGTCATCCTGCTGATGGACGAAGTGGTGGGCCACATGCGGGAAAACGTGGTTCTGCCCGACCCGGCCTCGATTCCCATCGTTAACCGCGTCACCCCCACCGTGCCCCCGGAATGGTACATCCCCTATGAGGACAACCCTTCGGGCGTGCCGGCCATGAGCCATTTTGGGGCTGGATACCGGCATCACGTAACCGGCCTCCATCACGATGTCCGCGGCTTCCCCACTCTTCGCGAAGACGAAGTAGAGGATCTGAACAAGCGTTTGTTCCGGAAAATTTCCGATAACCTACGCGACATTCAGCAGGTGGAAGCCTACGCCCTCGATGACGCCGAAATCGTGGTGGTGGCGTATGGGTCCGTGGCTCGAAGCGCGAAAAGGGCCGTGGTCGAAGCCCGAGCCGCCGGCCGCAAGGTGGGCCTCTTACGGCTGATTACCCTTTGGCCCTTCTGCCGCAGGGCGCTCGAACGGGTGTTCCCCCAGGCCAAAGTGCTGGTGGTGCCCGAAATGAACCGGGGGCAGATGTCCCGGGAAGTGAAACGGGTGAACCAAGGCCGGGCCGAGGTCCGGACCGTGAACCGGACCGTGGGCCGCCTGATCCGCCCCGACGAGATCATGGCTGTTTTCTAAGGAGCTTTCGGCATGAAGGGTGAAACCCAAAAAGCCTACGATTATCTGAGGCACGACAAAAAGTTCCCCCATGTCTGGTGCCCGGGGTGCGGCAACGGCATCGTGATGGGCTCGCTGATCCGGGCCATCAGCAAGTTGGAACTTTCCAAGGACGAAGTGGTGCTGGTCTCCGGCATCGGCTGCGCCGGCCGGATCACGGCGTACGTGGATTTTTCCACGGTTCACACCACCCATGGCCGGGCTTTGACCTTCGCCACCGGCATCAAGCTGGCCAACCCGGATGTCAAGGTCATCGTGGTCATGGGCGACGGCGACGCCACCGCCATCGGCGGCAACCATCTGATCCACGCCGCCCGGCGGAACGTGGACCTGACCGCCATCATCGTCAACAACAACATCTACGGCATGACCGGCGGCCAGTTTTCGCCCACCACGCCGTACGGCCTCAAGGCCACCACCGCCCCGCACGGCCACGTGGAACACGCCTTCAACATTTCCCGGCTGGTCGAAACCGCCGGCGGGGCCTTCGTGGCCCGGGGGTCCATTTACCACGTGAACCTTTTGGACCAGCTTTACAAAAAAGCCATTGCCAAAAAGGGCTTCGCGGTGGTCGAAACCATGAGTTCCTGCCCCACCCATTTCAACAAGCTCAACCTGATGGGCGGGCCGGTGGACAGCATGAACTGGCTGAAAAGCCATGCCGTGCCGGCCGAAAAGGCATCGTCCCTGGCCGAAGAGGAAGTGCGGGGCAAGTTCCGCATTGGCGTTCTGGCTGATCGGGACATTCCGGACTACCAGACCGAATACGAACAGGTTCGGCTGCGGGCCAGGGAAGCCAACGGGTACGTGCTGGACCCGAAGGAAATCTCCAAACTGCTCGAATCGTACCAATGTTATTGATGGAAGGCATCCGCCATGATCGATCGATATGAAATCCGCCTGAGCGGCACCGGGGGCCAGGGCGTGGTTCTGGCCGGGATCATCCTGGCCGAAGCGGCCGGCCGTTGGCGCGAAGGGCAGTACGTGGCCCAAACGGTCAGTTATGGGCCTCAGGTTCGGGGGGGCATGAGCAGCGCCGAAGTGGTGGTCAGCTCCAGTGAAATCGACTACCCCCGGCCGATCTCGCTGGACCTTCTGGTTCCCTTCACCCAGGCCGCGGCCACCGAAGGCGTGCCGTTGCTCAAGCCCAAGGGCCTGGTGCTGATGGACCCCGAACTGGTGCACCATTCCACCGGCTGGGTGGCCGAGATACCGCTGACTCAACTGGCCCGGGAAAGCACCGGCCGGATCCAAATGATCAACGTGGTGGCCCTGGGCGCCATGTCGGTGCTGACGCCGGTGATCGATCCCGAATCCCTGAAAGCCGCCCTGGATGAACGGGCGCCGAAGAAAGCCCGGGAATCCTTCCACAAGGCGGCTCTTGCCGGCCAGGAGGCGGCCCTGAAAATCCGCGACCGGATTTTTTTTGAAGAAGGCGCCGGCCACGAGGATTGAAACCTTTGTAGTCCGCGCCCCAGGGGGACCCAACGAAATCCGGTCCCCACAACCCGCGACGCGCCCCGAAGGCCAGGATTCACTGGTCCCGGGGCGTTCCGTTTTTTCCCTTTGCGGCCCCGCTTCCGGTTCGTTATAGTGAAAGCCCACGACCACGGTTCGTGAAGGAAGGGGAAAAGCTCTTGCGGAAAAAAGTGTGCGTGATCGACGGCCAGGGCGGAGGCATCGGGTCGGCCCTCATTAAGGGCTTGAAGGACGTGTACGGTGAATCCGTTGAAATCCTGGCCTTGGGAACCAACGCCATCGCCACGGCTCAAATGATGAAGGCCAGGGCCAACCGGGGGGCCACCGGCGAAAACGCCGTGGTCCGCACTTCGGCCGACGCCGACGTGATCCTTGGCCCCGTTTCCATCACCTGGGCCAACGCCATGATGGGCGAAGTGACGCCGGCCATGGCCGAAGCCGTAACCTCGTCCCGGGCGGCCAAAATCCTCTTACCCTTGTTCCAGGAAAAAATCACCATGGTCGGCCTGAGCGGCGAACCTCTGCCGCATCTGGTCGACTCCATTGTTCAGGACCGTATCAAGGAGTATTTGAAAGATGTGTGAAGCGGCGGCGTATTTGTATAAGGAAGGCCGGGAAGAACTGGTGCTCGAAGCCGTGGACCAGATTGAACCCGAAAACGACGGATACCGGCTGGTCAGCATCTTTGGCGAACAACGGATCGTCAAGGGCCGGATCAAATCCATCAACCTGGTGGCCCACCGGGTCATCTTCGAAGAATAGTCGGCGGCGCCGACGGACGACACGGGGGGCTGAGAGAGGGGAAGGCCGATCTCGGGTTTTCCGGCTTCTTGTCGGCCGCCGGCCTTGCCGGCCCGTCGGCTCCTCGCCGGCGCCCCCACGAACGGCCCTGGCTTCGGGAAGGTACGGCTGGAAATTTCCGGCGGCGTATGGGACCCCGGCACGGGTGGCGGGTCACATCGGTCCAAACGCTGGTTCCCAAGCTCTAGCTTGGGAACCCCTCCGCGCTGAAGCTCTAGCTTCATTCAGTATCATGGCGTCGTGCCCGGGGTGGATCACGAAAACAGAGCGGTGGGAAGTGGGAGCTTCCGGATATTAATTCCCAGGCTGGAGATTGGGAACTCGCGGTGAGCGGGGAACCGGCCGAAGAATCGTCGTTGGGGCGAAGCACGCCTCGCCAGGATTCACCATAACGCAAATGGGGAACTGGCGCTCCCCCTGCGGAGCGAAGGCTCCGGTGAGCGGTGGAAAGCGCCGCCAGAAAAGAATCCGTACCCGTTGGAGGTCCTTCATGATCCGTGCGGCGGTCCGATGGTTTTCGTTTCTCGTTTTTTCGCTGCTTCTTTTGGGCCTCGCCGCCCCGGTTCCGGCTCAAACCAACGCCGGGGCCATGGAGGCCATGAAGCACCTGTTGGAAGCGGCCGGCAAATCCGCCAACGATTGGCTCAAGGTCGTGGATGCCGGTGAATACCCCCGATCCTGGGACGAAGCCGCCGCCGTGGCCAAGAAAACCGCCACCCGCGAGGTTTGGTCCCAAAACCTGGAAAAAATACGACGTCCCCTGGGCAAAATGGTGTCCCGCCGGGTATATTCCGTGGACTATTCCACGAATCTGCCCGGAGTTCCCCCCGGACAGTATGTCGTCATCATCTTCGCCACCGCTTTCGAAAACAAACCCCAAGCGTTCGAACGCATTATCCCCACCCTGGATCCGGATGGCGTTTGGCGCGTTTCAGGATATTTCATCCAATAACCCTTGGCGGAAAAACCCCAAAAAACATCGGCGGGGGAGGCGGAGCATGAGGCGGACAATCGGCATTCCGTGCGTTTTGGTTTTAGGACTGGTGCTGATGATCGGTCCGGCGGTTCAGGCCGAGGACGCCAAGGTGGCGGCGGGGATCAAGGCCGCCGAAGCCTGGATGAAACTAGTGGATCAGGACCAATTTGGAAAGGCCTGGGAAAACACCACGGCCTTTTACCGGGAAGTCTCAACCCGGGAGAGCATGGTCCAGTCGCTGACCGCGTATCGCAAGGCTTTGGGCCGGATGGTTTCACGCAAAAAAACGTCGGCCTCGTACCAAGCCGTTCTACCCTTCATGCCGGAAGGGGAATATGTGGTCATCCAATACGCCTCGTCCTTTGAAAAAAAGAAATCATTGGTGGAAACGACCATCGTCGCGCTGGATACCGATGGCGTCTGGCGTATAACGGAATACATCTTCAAATGACCACCCGCCCGAACTCAGGCCGCGCCGGAAACGATGACTACCTTGGAGACGCTGTGGGTCGGCGGCTGCTGATCGGTTTCGAGGATGCCCGGTTCACTCCGGAATTGGAAACCCTGCTCCGGGATGTTCGGCCGGCCGGGATCATCCTGTTGGT
>JAGVGV010000526.1 GCA_020056895.1 Deltaproteobacteria bacterium | reverse complement strand
TCTCTTTCACTTCTATTATTCGCCCATTCAAAACAGCGAAGAACCCTTTTTCATTTATCCAGCATAACATAAAAGCAGTTTATACGTTAGTTTTTATGGCGCCGCGCATAGACTGAATGTCATTCATTTATTATTTTTTGGAAACGGCCCATAAGCAGTTTGGATAGGCAGTTTGGATAGGCAGTTGGCCGTTCCTGTATAAAAAAAGCCCCGGCAAACCGGGGCGAACGTATTGAAATGGCGGAGAGGGAGGGATTCGAACCCTCGGTAGAGCTTTACACCCTACACTCGCTTAGCAGGCGAGCGCCTTAAGCCGACTCGGCCACCTCTCCATAATGTCGCCAGGCGACTGGCGGAGGGAGTAGGATTCGAACCCACGGAGCTTTCGCTCAGCGGTTTTCAAGACCGCCGCCTTAAGCCACTCGGCCATCCCTCCACTCCCGCGCGTTTGTAGCATGTTCAAAAATCCCTGTCAATATGCTAAGATCATTCCTTTGCGTCCGTCCCCCATTGACCGCAAGGGGGAACGGAACACTTTTAACATCCCGTTTTTTTTCGGCAAGTCCGCCAGGCCATCCAGCCCGATCGGCCCTCGGACGCCGGATTCAGGAGGTAACCCGCGATGAAGGTCGTGGCCGTTTCGATCAGTCGGACCAAAGGGGTCAAAAAGGAAAACGTGGACCAGGTGGAGCTACGGGTGGGGCACGGCGTGGAAGGCGACGCCCACGCCGGGGACTGGCGCCGTCAGGTGAGTCTTTTGGCTCAGGAAAGCATCGACAAGATGAAAAACCTGGGCATTGATGTTCATCCCGGTGATTTTGCCGAAAACATCACCACCATCGGGCTCGATGTGCCCAAACTGCCCGTGGGCCAGAGAATCCGGATCGGGGCCCAGGCGGTGCTGGAACTCACCCAGATCGGCAAGGAGTGCCATTCCGGGTGCGCCATCATGAAACAGGTGGGCAAGTGCATCATGCCTCTGGAAGGCGTCTTTTTCATAGTGATCGAACCGGGCGCTGTTTTTCCGGGAGACCAGATCGTTTTGCTGCCCTCATCCGTGTAATATAGGATCAAGCTCCTTTCTCCGTGAAAGGGGCCTGATCGAGAACATTACCGAAGGGGAGGCCGACGATCCATGACATCCGGACGAGGGGTGTCCTACGCCCTGTTGTTGGTTTTATTGTTCATCGCGGTTCCGGCCGGAGCCGGTGGGTACGAGGACCTGATCGCCATAGGCGACCAGAAGTTTGATCAACGGGAAAACACCGCCGCGGCCCAGGAGGCTTTGGCGCTCTATCGAAAGGCTTCCGAACTGGACCCCAACCGGTCCGAAGCCTTTTGGAAAATGACCCGCGCTCTCTATTGGTTGGGCCACACGGTGCCCAGGGACCAGCAGGCGCCCCTGTTCAAGGAAGGCATTGCCTACGGGGAACAGGCGGTGAAGCTCTGCCCGGATCAGATCGAACCCCATTACTGGCTGGGGGTCACCATGGGGCTGTACGCCAACGTGGTGTTCGGTCCGGCCAGTCTCCGGTTGATCGATCCCATTAAAAAAGAAATGAATTTCGTGATCCAGAAAAATCCGGGGTTCGATTCCGGCGGCGCCTACGTGGTATTGGGCCGGTTGTATTTCAAACTGCCCGGCGCGTTTGGCGGGAACAATGAAAAGGCGCTGGAACACCTCCAGACGGCGGTCAAATACGGCCCGAACCGGCAGTTAACCCATATCTACCTGGCCGAACTCCACCTGGCCGAAGATCGGAAAGACCAGGCCGTGACCGAACTCAACCAGGCCATCACCTGCCCCTGCGAACCCCTGTTGGGGCCCGAATGCCGGGAATGGAAGGCCAGGGCCAAAAGATTGTTGGCGAAGGCCCAAACGGCATCCTGAGGTGTTTTTCGTGAAACCCCAGGGGCCGGAGCGTCCGGCCCCCCCGGGCGATTACAGGTGATCCCCGAAGCACACCCCAATTTCGCGGGCGGTCAGGATCGTATCGCAATCCAGGGGCACGCTTTTCATCCGTGAAAGGGCTTCGGCCAGAGGCACGCTCCGGACCTTGGGTGGATCCAAGGTAATCATCACTCCGGTGATCCGTTCGGCGAGAATACGAACCGCCGCCGCGCCGAAGCGAAGGGCGATCAGCCGGTCGAAGGTGGTTGGGGTTCCCCCCCTTTGGATGTGCCCCAGCACCAGGGATCGGGTATCGTACCCGGTCCGTTCCCGAATCTCCTGAGCCACCCGTTCGGCGATGCCGCCCAGATGTACTTCCTGCCGGCCCGCCTCTTTCTCGCCCGTGGTCGCCAATTCACCGCCCTTGGGTTTGGCGCCTTCGGCCGCCACCACAATCGCGAATCGCCGGCCGGTTTCGTACCGACCGTGAATTTTTTGGCAGACCACGTCCATGTCAAAGGGAATTTCCGGGATCAGGATCACGTCGCACGTCGAGGATACTCCGGCATTCAGGGCGATCCAACCCGCGTACCGGCCCATCACTTCCACCACCATCACCCGTTCATGGGCTTCGGCGGTGGAATGAAGCCGGTCCAAAGCCTCGGTGGCCACGGTCACGGCGGTATCGAAGCCAAAGGTGATGACCGTGCTTTCCAGGTCGTTGTCGATGGTTTTGGGCACGCCCACCACGGGCAGCCCCTTGAGATGCAGATCGTGGGCGATCCGCAAGGACCCGTCTCCACCGATGGCGATCAGGGCATCCAATTGGAGCTTCTGGAAATTTTCGAGCACCCGGTCCGACAGGTCTTCAGCCCGGATTGAACCATCGGGCTGCCGGACCGGGTAGGAAAACGGGTTGCCCTTGTTGGTGGTGCCCAGGATCGTTCCGCCCAGATGGGTGATGCCCCGGACGGTATCCCGGGTCAGAGGCATGGTTTGGGTGGTGTCCAGAAGGCCGTTGTACCCCTTTCGGATGCCCACCACTTCCCACCCCCGGCCCACGGCGGCCAGCACGGCGGCTCGGATTACGGCGTTCAGCCCGGGCGCGTCCCCGCCTCCGGTATTGATGCCGATTCTCTTGATTTCCTTCATGAACCATCCTCCTCCAGGGCATGTGATCCCCGGACCGATAGGGGGAGTTGCCGGGGTCCGCCGGGTCAGGAGCCGGCTTTCTTGTCCACCGGCCGCGTTGGAGAAGAGGGCGCCGCCGGGTCCGCGTCCTTTTCCCCGGTTCCCGGCCCGATCCGGCGCCAGTACTGAACCGCCCAACGGTGATGAGGGTCGTCCTGGGGCGTATCTTCGATCAGCCGGTGAAGGTCTTCCCGGGCCCGAACCGCGTCCTGATACCCTTCCCACAGCACCTGGGCTCTTAAAGCCAGCACTTCCGGATGCCCTTCATCCTTTTCCAGAATATCATCAGCCAGTTCCAGAGCCTGGCCGAATTCCCGGGACCGGCTGTAATACCGGATCCGCTCCACATCGCCCGAACGTTGTTCGCGAACCGAGCGGATGGACCGAAGCCCCATCATAACGTTGACCAACCCGCCGCCCAAATGGTGGACCAGCCGCTGCGCCAAAAAGCTGAACCCCAAGCCGACCGCCGACGCCACGATCACCGTAAGGAAAAACAACAGGGTGATGGTTCCCATGGAATAGTGGCGTCCACCACCCCAGGTAACCCAATAGGCGTACAGACCAATGCCAATGATCTGGAATAGGGGGCCCAGCCGAAAAAATACCTGGAGGACCTGGATTTCGCCCAACACGTCGGCGTCTTTGGGAGGCTTTCGGCGCCGGTCCGGGGGCGGGGGAGGCCGGTTGGGGTCCAGGTTCGGGTGTGGGTTCATGGGCGCCGGCCTACCCCTCGTCCAGGCTCTCCCGGACCACCCGGGCCACCAGCCGCCAGTTTTCCTCGAACGAACTAGGGTACACCCGCCCTGTTTCGATGAACTTGACGATGATCTCCTTGGTGGCCTTGACGATGAGCTCTTCTTTTTTCTCCACGGTGATCCTCCAGGCCGGCGGGAGAAATCCCCCGCGGGCGAAAGCGGTTGGCCGTCTAAAGTCGTTCCGGCCACGCCGGTCGAAATCGACGAAAACGGGGCCGGGTGGTCAGGTGCGTCCGCCCATCAACACGCCGATGGGTCTCAGGTCGGGCACATGATCGCAGGTGAACTTGATCATGGCGGTAACCGGTACGGCCACGATCATTCCGGCCGGCCCCCACAGCCAAGCCCAAAAAATCAGGGCGAACAAGGTAACCAAAGGCGAAAGATTCACGCTTTCGCCCAACACCCGGGGTTCCAAAAGGTTGCCCAGAACCACCATCAGGGCCGTGAGGATCATGAGCATCCACAGGGCATCCACCCAGCCGAACTTGACCAGGGCCACCAGCGGGGGCGGGATGGAAGCCACCATGGCGCCCAAGGTGGGGATGAAATTGAGCAAAAAGGTGAAAAAGCCCCAGGTTATCGGGAAATCCACGCCAAAGGCCACGCAGGTCAACATCATCAACAGGCCCGTCACGAAACCGGTGAAGGTTTTGGCCAGAATGTACCGCTGCACCTGAAGCGTGATGCTTTGGACGGCTTCATTGATGATCCGGGCCTGGTCGGGCGGGAAGGCTTTTTGAATCTTGGCTGGCAACTTGGGCATGCCCAAAAGGAAATAAATGAGAAAGACCAGAGTAAACATGATGTAGGTGAGGAAATTAAAAAACGAATTGAGGGTGGACCCCACCACTTCGCTCAAGGACAGACGGCTCAGTTCGGCCGTGATGCGGTCGCGGTTGATCGGGCCGGCTTCCAAACGGGAAAGCGCCTTGGCCCGTTCCACCATGACCCGGATCCCTTCCTCGTATTTGGGAAACTCATCGGTGAACGAGGCCAGGCTTTGGAGCACCATGAAGCCCGAAGCGAAAACCAACGCCAACGACAGGGTCAGGACGGCGAGCACGGCCAGAACCAGAGGGATTCTTCTCCGGGTCAACCATTCCACGGCGGGGCCCAGTAAAAAGGTGAACAACAGCGCGATGACCAGAGGTAGGAACACGATTTTGAGCAGTTTGAGCAGCCAGCAGCCAATGATGGCCAGGGAAAGCCCTAAAAAAATGGTCAAGGCGCGGCCGGCCATGCTGGTTTTTTCCTTGGAGCGGCGGCCCGGAAGAGACGGCTTCCGAAGGGCGCGAACGAAAAGTGAATAAAAGGAGGCTCGGACTCCACGCCCAGGTGGAGGGGGGCCGTTCCAGGCCGCCGGAGTCGGAAGAAGGCAAAAACCGCCGGCGCTCCCATCCCGGTGGCCCCTCCACCGGTCAGAAAGAACCCGGTCAGAGCCCTCCCTGCCCTTCCAGTATAAATCCCCTTGTACTCCGTTGACAAGCCCCGGTGGTGATGATCAGCTGATGAGGGCGGTACGGAGATGACGGCGGCCGCGGATCGAGTTCCAGGCTGAAGGAGAAATCATGATCACGGAAATATACATCGATAACTTCAAATGTTTGACCAATTTCCGGATCCAGCCGGGCGATTTCCAACTTTGGTTGGGGGACAATGGTTCCGGCAAGAGCTCCGTATTCAACGCACTTCGGAATATCCAACTCATTTTTCAGGGAAAAAATGTCGGTGATGTTTTCGACGCCTCCAGCCTTACCGCCTGGGATATGCGCGAAAGCCAACGCTTTGAAGTAACCATGAATCTGGAGGACGATATTTATTTGTACCACCTGACCGTCGAATACTCCCGGCAGGTGAAAAAGGTACGAATTGGGCGTGAGGAATTGAAATGGAACGGGGCCGCCTTTTTTCTTTTCGATGGGCGGGACGCGCACCTTTACCGCCTTCATCAAGGGACCGGCCAACCCGAAGAAGGAACATCGTTTTCAGCGGACTGGAGCCGGTCGGTCATCCCGACCATCGCCAAAAGGGAAGACAACTGGCCTCTGCTTCGTTTTCGGGACGCGGTATTCAGTTGGCTGCTGATCAACCCCATTCCCAAGCTCGTGAATCCCGCGGCTGAGGCTGAAGCACGCTTTCTGTCCGAACACGCCGAAAACTTCGCCGAATGGTATCGATACGTGCTTCAGGAAAACCCCGGGATTAGTTACAGGGCGAAAACGCCATTGGAAAAAGTGCTCCCCGGTTTTGAGCATGTCAGCCTGAAAGGAGAAGAAAAATCGCGCCGCCTGACGGTGACGTTCCGGATTGCGGACAAGGACAGGGAATTCGATTTCATGGCCCTGTCCGACGGCCAGCGCCAGTTGATCCTGCTATATACCGTTTTGGAAGCACAACGGGCCGGAGTTTTTTCATCGCTGTTCATCGACGAACCGGACAACTTCGTTTCCCTTCGTGAGATTCAGCCCTGGATGGGGCATTTGAAGGATATTTGCGATGAAGAAAGCCGGCAGGCTGTGATCATTTCCCACCACCCGGAAATCATCAACCAAATGGCCAGAGGGGAAGAACTGTGGTTCTCCAGGCCCCAAGGGGCGCATGTGATCACGAAACCACTGCCTCCCGTGGCGGACCTGCCGCCTTCGGAGATCGTGGCCCGGGGGTGGGAAAATGAGTAAGGCTTCGCAAATCGTCATACTTTGCGAAGACAAAGCCCATGAAGTTCTGGTGACCCGATTCCTGAAGAAGGGGTGGAACGTTCATCCCCGTGCCATCCATGTTCACCGGTCCTATCCTGCTGGCAAGGGTTCAGCCAAAAAGTTCGTGGAAGACCATCTGGCCCAAGAAGTGAAAGCCTTACGCACTCGGTCGGCCTCGACGATCCTGGTGGTGGTGCGTGACGCGGATGAAGAGCCGGTGGACCGGGTGAGGATGAATCTCGACGCGAAAATCGACCCGCCCCGGGGCGATCGGGAACCGATCGTCTACTTCCTGCCCAAGTGGCACATCCAAACCTGGATTGCCTTCCTGGACGGCGAAGCCGTCGATGAAGGGGACAGGAGCACCTATAGGCAACGGTATGAAGAGGTTTCAGAAACCAGGAAAGCCCACCCTTACGTGGATCACCTGGCGGACCTTTGCCGGGACCGCGCCCCGTTGGCGGCGCCGCCAGGCTCGTTGCTTATGGCTTGCGACGAGTTTGATCGGATACGGGACATACTTCGAGACCATTGACTGTTTTTCCCAAGAGAGCCTGTTTCTCCGCCTACTTCACCGCCAGTATTCTCGGTTGAGCCCGGGGTTTGGGCTCCGGAATCGCTATGGGGTAGCCCACGGCCAGGGGCACGGAAATCCGGAAGCCCTGGGGCAGGCGGATTTCCTTCAGCAGGGCCGGGTCCTGAAGCCATTTGCCCAGGCCGATCCAGCAGGCGCCCAAGTTCCGGGCGACCGCCGCGAACATGAAATAGGAAGCCCACAAGGCCGAATCCACATCCAAAAACGGCCAGGAATCCGGACCCGCCACCAGCACCACCAAAGGGGCCTGGTGGAAAATCTGGTGTTGGGGGTCCCGAAGGTCGTCCACGTCCATGCACAGGGGCGATCCGGGGTTTTCGGCCAGGTGGGCGAGCGCGTTGGTTTTGCAGTCGTCCGATATCCGCCGGATCAAACCCTGGTCCTGAAGCAGGAGGAAATGCCAGGGCTGCTGGTTGTAGGCGCTGGGGGCCAGGCGGCTCTCTTCGAGAAGGTCCTGGATCAGGTTCAAGGGCACGGGGCGGTCCTGGAACGATCGGATGCTCCGCCGCAATTTCAGAAGGCTGGCCCATTCCATGGCATCACTCCTAATCGAGGGGTTCCAAGGATTATTCACCATTCGCTGAAAAAAGTTAAAGTGTTTTCGAACCGGACCGATAAGAAGGGTGAAGGAACCAGGAACGCATCCACGGAAGGAGGCCCCCCATGGTCCGAAGCATCGAAAGCAAACGTATTCGCGTAGACGCCCTGTTCGGGTTCGAACCCGGCCCGGTCAGCGATCTGTATTCCCCTGGACCCCGGATGAAAGCCGCCGGCCATGCCGGACGGTAAGCGCCGGTCCGGGAGCCAACGGCCGACGGTCCCGAGCCGAGGGCTCCCGTTGGCCTTGGTCTTGGCGGTGTTGTTGCTCCTGGGGCCGTGGCCGCTTCCCTTGGCGTCGGCCCAGCCAAACAGCGCGGCGTACAGCCAGGAACTTTCGGCCATGGCCGACGCCGGAGCCGCTCCTCGAACTCTTTGGAACCACGGCTACGTTCTTTATTACCGGTACCCGCCCTCCCGGGAATCGGCTCAGGCCTTGGCCGATGCCTTTCGGCAGGCCACGGCCGCCCGGCCCGACCAGGCCGAAATGTTGAAAGGAGCGGCTCGCCACTGGAAAAACAAGGCCGACCACTGGAACGATTTCCGGCCCGTGGCCTGGAAAACCTTCGAGCGGGACTTTCCTTATAAACGCCCGCAAGGCCAATGGGAAAGCACCCTCCCCCTGGCTCGTCCCCACGATGGCGCATCCGTGATCTCACCCCGCCGACCGCCCCGAACCTGGGACCGGCCGGAAAAAACCCGCCCCTGACCGGGTTCGCCTTCACAATCCTCAAGCGCCCGACAAAAAAATCATCCAGCGGGTCCGGACGAAGCCCGGTTGACGGACCGGCTTGATCGGGCCTTTCCATTTTTGCCAGGGCCAGGCGTTAAACAATAAGGGGTTCCTGAAACCGGCCGGCCAGTCGCCGGGAGGAGGCGGGAGACCGGGGAGGGAGGTCCTCCCCAGGAGAGGATGGGGTAGGGGCCGGAGCCGGAATCCCTTAAGCGCAGTCGTGCTTGTCCCAGGGTTCCCGGTTATCGCGTTGGAGGGCGGCTTCCATGCGGCCGATGGCCTCGCCGAGCTTCCGGATTTCGTTCAGCTTCCAGTTCACGTCTTTCATCACTTGGTACAATACCGCGCCCTGGCAGTCTTCGGCCAAGGGCAGATCGGCGATGTAGGCCAGAGTGGCGGCCACATCGGCGGGTTTGGCCGGCCGGTCGATGCTTCCCTTTTTGGGGTCCACGGCCAGGCCGTAAAAGGCCAGCGCCGAGCCGCCCGCGAGCACGGTAAGGGTGGACCGGTCGGCGGCGGCCAGAATCCGTCCCAGAGCCGCGTCCAACTGGGCGGCGTCCGGGGAGCCCAGGTCCACCACGGCCAAGCCCGCGCCGCCGGCCATGGCTTCGGCCAGTCCCTCCGGAGCGACCGGGGACGATTCGGGCAGTTCGCCGATCTCGCCGCCTTCGTAGTTCTTGACCACCACGGCTTTTTTAAGGAATTTTTTCAGGTTTTCGCCGTCCCCCGCCAGGGAAAGGTTCCGGCCCAGGGCCAGGATCGCTTTTTTTTGAGCCATGGTCATTCTCCTTGAAAGATATGGACGACCGGCGGATTTCACCGGGCCGGGAGTCATTGGCCGGAGCCGGCGGAATGCCGCTCCGGCTTGGTTGGCCGCGGCCCGGTGTCAGTCCACCAGGTTGGGGTTCTCCATGATCTGGTAAATGGGACCGCCTTCGGCATCCGCCGGCAACGGACCACCGGTCAAATAGCAAAGCGTGGGCACGATGTCGGCCAGCCAGCGGGGCCGATCGTACCGGAGGCCCTTCCTGATGTTCGGCCCCCGGAACAACAGCACGTTTTTGAGCGTGCCGCAGCCCGATTCGCCCGTGGGCAGCCCGTACCCATGTTCGGCCATGTATTCGGGCTTGAGTACGTACACCACGTCGCCGGCCTGATCCCCGCCCATGCCGAAGACTCGGGCGTCCTCTTTCCGCACGGCCATCAGGATCGGCCGCTCCCCGGTTTGGGGATGGCGGTAATCCAGAAGGGCGTCGATGATCTGGCCGCGAACCTTTTCATAATCCTCGGCCGCCACCACGCCGCCCGGGTACTTGTCCTTCAGGTTGACGTACACGAACATGTACCGCTGGGGAACGGCCTGGGACCTGGTCACATCCAGCACGTAGTTGAACCCTTCGGTTTCGGCGTAAATATCCCAGTAGTTCTTGGTGGTGTTGGGTTCGTAGTGGCACAGGCCGGCCTGTTTCAGCACTTCGGCGGTGTTCAGAATGGGCCCCATGGGGGTGGCGCCGTGGTCCGAACAGAGGCAGACCAGGGCGTCGTCGCCGAACAGGGCCATCAACCGGCCCAGAAGGTTGTCTTCGATCTGGTAGATGCGGCGCTCCATGTCGTAGGCCCGGCGGCTGACTTCGGGGTCCCGGCTGTCCATGTCCGTCAACCAACCGTGGTAGAACCAGTCGATCAGGTGGGTGTGCATGAAAAAAAGGTCCCAGTCCGGCTTGGCCTTCAACAGGTCTTCAGAGACCCGGATCAGCCAGTCGGAATGGTACTGGGCCACCTCGACCACGGTATCCATGTCAATGATCCCGTGGATGTAGGCCACCAGCCCCATGTCGTTACAGATCACCTGATCGGCCAGGTTCAACAGCCCTTCGGCCTCGGGCGGGTCTACAAAGCCGTGGAAGCCGCTGATGCCGGTCAGGTACAAGGTGCAGTCCTCGGCATCGTCCGACAGCTTCATCAACTTGCAGCGGAAGGTTCCGGGTTCGGTCCGGCCTTCGGACTTGAAGGTGAATTCGTGCCGGATCACGGGGCTCCATTGGCCTACTTCCAATACGCAAAAAGCCTTGCTGAAATCTTTTTCGGGGCAAAGGGCCAACTGGTCGAACCCGTCGTCGCCGCTTTCCCAACACAAAAGATGCCAGGTCTGGCCGGCCAGGGGCTGCATGGATTCCTTGAAGTCCATGGCCACCACGGCCTCGAGGGGTTCATCGGCTTCGGGGAGGTTTTTCCAGCCCTTAGCGTTGTCGAACCGGATCTGTTTGCCCATGGGATAGAAATCCGTGGAAAGCACGCTTTCCGAAGCCAGGAATTCGTGGTGGGCGTTACCGGTTTTGCCCCACCGCGATTCCGCCGGGGAAAGGCCTTCGCCCATGACCATCACGCCGTTTTTCATTTGGCTGGGCCAGGCCATGGGGTAATTGACCACCAGGCATTTTTTCCCGGCCTTGTCCCAGGCGTCCCAAATGGTTTCGGCCTTCAAAATGGACGATCCGAAGGCCTGCACGCATTTCTTGTGATCCAGGCTTTGGCCTTCCACATAGTAATAATAGTCTTCCACTCCGTGGGTCCGCGGGTACGCCCCGGTGCAGATGGTGGCCCAGGAAGGGGGGGTGACCGTGGGCAGGTTGTATCCTTCGGTCATGGTGCTGCCACTCTTGACGAAGCGTTCGAAATGAGGCAGGGCCCCTTCTTCGATCAAGGCGTCCAACCGCTTCGGAATGGC
>JAGVGV010000219.1 GCA_020056895.1 Deltaproteobacteria bacterium | reverse complement strand
GCGGTTGGCCGATCCGCCCGGTTTCCCTTGAATCATCGGCCTTTTTCATTGCGCCAGGGGTCCCCATGTGCTAAAGGGCATAGGTTAAATCAGGAGCGGCCGATCGACCGTGACGGCTCATTTGTGCCGGGAGGCGCGGACTCGCCCGAAGGGCGCCGACGCACCGGTTACGGAATAATGGTTTAGAGGCCCCTGGAGGCCACATTTTTCGGAAGGAGGAGGACTATGGCAGGCGTGACCCAAAGCATCCTCGTGGTCGGCGGGGGCATGGCCGGCATGACCGCGGCCCTGGAAGCCGCCGAAGCGGGTTACGACGTCTTTCTGGTGGAGCGGAACCCGTATTTGGGCGGCCGCGTGGCGCAACTCAACAAGTACTTTCCCAAGCTCTGCCCGCCGTACTGCGGTTTGGAAATCAACTTCAAAAGGCTGAGGCAGAACCCGCGGGTGCGGTTTTTCACGTTGGCCGAAGTGGAATCGGTTTCAGGCCAGGCCGGTGATTTCGACGTCCGGGTCCGTCTGTCCCCCCGGTACGTGAACGAAAAATGCACCGCCTGCGGCCAGTGCGCCGAAGCCTGCTCGATGGAAGTCATTAACTCCTTCGATTACGGGCTGTCCAAAATCAAGGCGGCGTATATGCCGCACGAAATGGCCTTCCCGGCCCGGTTCGTGCTGGACCCCGCCTTGGTGAAAAGCGGCGAAGCCCAGAAGGTCAAGGACGCCTGTCCCTTTGGCGCCATTGAACTGGACCAGACCGCCAAGACCATGGAACTGAAAGTCGGGGCCATTGTCTGGGCCGCGGGTTGGGACCCGTACGACGTCCGGAAGCTGGACATGTACGGCTCGGGCCGGTACGCCAACCTGGTCACCAACGTTCAGATGGAACGTCTGGCGGCGCTCAACGGCCCCACCGGCGGGAAAATCCTTAGGCCTTCCGACAAGGAAGCCCCCAAAACCATCGCCTTCATCCAGTGCGCCGGCAGCCGGGATCAGAACCACCTCGGGTTCTGTTCGGGCATCTGCTGCCTGGCCAGCCTGAAGCAGGCCACCTACGTTCGCGATCAGTATCCCGACGCCAGGATTCTTTTCTGCTTCATCGACATCCGGGCCACGGACCGGCTGGAGGATTTCGCGGCCCGAGTGCAGAGCGAAGCGGGCATCGAATTCTTCAAGGGCAAAGTGGCCCAGATCACCGAAGGACCAGACAAAGGCCTGGTGCTGAAGGTGGAAAACACGGCCACGGAACAACTGACCGAGCTGAAGGTGGATATGGCCGTCCTGGCCACGGGCATGCAGCCGAACACCAGCAAGACCAAGCCCCCGGTAAACGCCGCGCTGGATGAATACGGCTTCATTCCCGCCCAGTCCGGAGTGCCGGGCTTCTTCGGCGCGGGCGCCGTTCGGATTCCCGCCGGCGTCACCGAAGCAGTGGCCGACGGCACCGCGGCGGCCCTCAAAGCCATCCAGACCATTGCCAGGAGGTAAGTCCCATGGGTAAACTGGCCGTTTATATCTGCTCCGGCTGCGGGCTGGGGGACAGCCTCAATATCGAGGCCCTGCAAAAGATTTCCAAGAAATACAAGGCCGCCGTCGTCCAAACCCACGCCCAACTCTGTTCGTCCGAAGGCGTCGAACTGATCAAGTGCGACGTCAAGGACAACGGCGTGGATTCCATCGTCATCGCCGCCTGCTCGCCTCGGGTGATGTACGATGTCTTCGACTTTTCTCCGGCCGTGGTCGAACGGGTGAACCTCCGGGAGCAGGTGGTCTGGTCCGTGGCCCCCAACGCGGAACTGGATGATCCCAAGGAAGACATCCAGATGATGGCCGAGGACTATTTGAAGATGGGCCTGGTGCGGCTGGGCAAAATGAAGCCCGCGACCGGGTACCTGCCCGACCTGGAGATGTCCAAGGACATCCTGGTGGTGGGCGGCGGCGTGACCGGCATGACGGCGGCCCTTGAAGCCTCCAAGGCCGGGTACAACGTGGTTCTGGTGGAAAAAGAGAAAAAGCTGGGCGGGTTCCAGAAAAACGTCCGTAAAAAGGCCACCTTCCCGTACAAGGGCATCATTGATAACGATCTGCCCAAGCTGATTCAGGACGTCACCTCGAGCGGCCGGATCACGGTATACACCGGCGCCACGGTGACCTCGACCACCGGCGGCCCCTGCCTGTTCGACGTGGAAATCGCCGAAGGCGGCAAGACCCATGCCCACAAAGTGGGCGCCATCGTCGAGGCTCCGGGCTGGGCCCCCTACGACCCCGAAAAGCTGCCCGAACAATTTTCGTACGGGAAAAGCGACAAGGTCGTTACCAACGTCCAGTTCGAGGAGCGGGGTTTGGGCCGCCAGAAGTTCGACAACGTGGCCTTTATCCAGTGCGCCGGTTCCCGGGACCCCGAACACCTGCCCTATTGTTCCACCGTGTGCTGCCTGGCCAGCCTCAAGCAGGCCGTGGAACTGAAGGAAACCAATCCCGACGCCAACGTGTTCGTGGTGTTCAAGGAACTCAGGACCCCGGGCCAGGCCGAAGATTTCTACCGCCACGCCCAGGAACAGGGCGTCATCTTCATCCGGTCCCAGGCCCCCAATGTTCGCAAAACCTGGGGTGGGTCTCTGGTGGTCGAAGGCGTGGACGACCTTCTGGGCGAAGAGGTCATGATCGAAAACCTGGACCTGGTGGTGCTGGCCACAGGAATGGTGCCCATGACCGCCTTTGGCGAGGATGTCAAGGCCAAGCCTCCCGAGCAGCCCGCGGCCGCGAAAAAGGATTCGGACGCCCTGCCGGTGCCCGTGGACGTGATCCGGGCTTCGGGCATCCTGAACCTGCAATACCGCCAGGGGCCGGAACTGCCGGATTTCAAGTACGGTTTTCCGGACAGCCACTTCGTTTGTTTCCCGTATGAATCCCGACGGACCGGCATTTATCCTTCGGGCTGCGTCCGCCGGCCCATGGCCACCGCGGCCGCGTATGAAGACGCCGCCGGCGCGGCCATGAAAGCCATCCAGGCCGTGGAAGCCATCAGCCAGGGCAAGGCGGTCCATCCCCGTGCGGGCGACCTGTCCTTCCCCGAAATCAACCTCCAGCGTTGCACACAGTGCAAACGCTGCACCGATGAATGCCCCTTCGGCGCCTTGAACGAAGACGAAAAGGGCAATCCGCTCACCCAGCCCACTCGTTGCCGTCGCTGCGGCGTGTGCATGGGCGCCTGCCCCGAACGGATCATCAGCTTCCAGAACTATTCCGTGGACATGATCGGGTCCATGATCAAGGAAATCGATATTCCGGAAGAAGATGAGGAAAAACCCCGGGTGCTCATTTTCGCCTGCGAAAACGACGCGTACCCGGCTTTGGACATGGTGGGCCTCAAACGCCAGAAATACAGCGCCTATGTCCGGATCATTTCGCTCCGGTGCCTCGGATCGCTCAACCTGGTCTGGATCGCCGATGCCCTGTCCAAGGGGTACGACGGCGTGATGCTCTTCGGTTGCCGCCACGGCGACGACTACCAGTGCCACTTCATCCGCGGCAGCGAACTGGCCAACATCCGAATGAGCAAAATCTCGGAAACGCTGACCCGCCTGAGCCTCGAATCGGAACGGATCCGGGTGGAGGAAATCAGCATCACCGACTGGGAACGGATCCCGGCCATCATCGCCGAATTCATGCAAACCATCGACGACGTGGGCCCCAACCCGTTCAAGGACCTGTAATTCCACCCAGGGAGCCTGGCCGGCCGCCGGT
>JAGVGV010000206.1 GCA_020056895.1 Deltaproteobacteria bacterium | reverse complement strand
GCCAGAAAGCCGTGTTCAGCCCCCGGTTCACCAAAAGCCGGATCTGGGACGTGTGCCGGAAATATGGCTGCACCACCTTTTCTTTGTTGGGCGGGATGATGGCCGGGATTTTTAACGAACCGGAAAAGCCCGATGACGGGGACAATCCGGTCCGGATGGTCATCAGCGCCGGGACTCCGGCGGCCATTTGGGATGCTTTTCAAACGCGGTTCGGAGTCCAGATTCTGGAATGGTACGGCGCGGTGGAAGGCGGGTTCGCGTACAAGCCGCTGGGGCAGGGGCCCATCGGCTCCTTTGGCAAGCCGATTCCGGGCATTATGGAATTCAAGATCGTGGACGAAAACGACCAGCCGGTGGGTCCGGGCGTGGTGGGCGAACTGATCAGCCGCATGATCAAGGGCGAAACCAAGGTGGATTACCTGGGGCTGCCCGAAGCCAGCGAAGAAAAAACCAAGGGCGGATGGCTCCGAAGCGGCGACATGGTCCACCGGGACGAAAAGGGCTGGTACTTTTTCGATTACCGGAAAGGCACGGAACTAAGAAGAGCCGGGGATTTCATCCAGCCCCAGCACGTGGAAGCCGTGATCGGCGAGCATCCGGACGTGAGCGAAGTGTCGGTCTACGGCATTCCGGCCGCGTCCGGGGCGCCGGGGGAAAGCGATCTGGTGGCCGCCGTAGCCGCCTTCCACGGCCGGACCATCGATCCCGCTTCGGTCTTCGCCCTCTGCCGGCAAAAGCTCGAAGCCAACGCCATCCCCTCGTACCTCCAGGTGGTGGCCGAAATCCCCAAAAGCATTTCGGAAAAAGCTCTGGACCGGCTGCTGAAAAAGGACTTTTCACCCGAAGCGGCCAACGTTTTCAAATACCAGGACTTCAAATAGTTGGAATTTTTTCCAACTCGCGAGGAAAGCCATGCCGTACTTGGAATTGAACCTGGAACTGTCCGATGAACATATGGCGCTGAAAGAGGCCACGCATAAATTCGCCCGGGATGTCCTAAGGCCCGCCAGCATCAAATTGGACAAGATCGCGGACCCGGCCGAAGTGATCCGGCACCCCCTGTATTGGGAAACCATGAAAAAGGGGTTTGAGCTGGGGTACCACACCATTTTTCTTCCGGATAACTATGGCGGACTGGGATTGGACGCCCTGGGCGTTCACATCGTGCTCGAAGAATTGGGTTGGGGCAGCGCGGATTTCGCGATCGGCCTGGGCGTATGTAGTTTTCCGGCCTTTTTCGCCTCCATGGCGCCCAACGACAGGCTGGAAAACGAGATCATTCGTCCCTTTTGCGAATGCCGGGACGCATCCATCATCGGTTGCTGGGCCATTACCGAACCGAACCACGGAACGGACATGCTCCAGCCCGGAACGCCGGGCTTCAGTGATCCCGCCATCCGAGCCCAGGTTCAGGCTCGGATCGAAGGGGATGAGGTTGTGATCAGCGGCCAGAAATCGGCCTGGGTGTCCAACGGCACCGTGGCCACCCACGCCCTGGTCTATCTGCAGATGGAACCGACCATGGGCATGGCCGGAGGCGGCATCGCCATTGTGCCTCTGAACCTTCCCGGCGTCAGCAAAGGTGCTCCGCTCGACAAAATGGGTCAGCGGGCCTTGAATCAGGGGGAAATCTTTTTCGATGACGTTCGGATTCCCAAGGATTACCTGCTGGTGGACCCCGAAAGCTACGAGGGCATGGTCGATATCACCCTGGCCACGGCCAACGCCGGCATGGGCGCCATTTTCACCGGCACGGCCCGGGCCGCGTACGACGAGGCCCTCAGCTACGCCAAAACCCGGGTTCAGGGCGGGAAAACCCTGTTCGATCACCAGCTCATCAAGCACAAGCTGTTCAATATGTTCATGAAGATCGAAGCCTCCCGGGCCCTTTCCCGGTCCGTCTGGGTCTACAATGCCAACACCACGCCCCCGGTTACCCGTTATTCCATCGCGTCCAAGGTTTTCGGAACTCAGACCGCGTTCGACGTGGCCAGCGAAGCCGTACAGATTCACGGCGGGTACGGCGTGACCAAGGAATACACGGTGGAAAAGCTGTTCCGGGACGCCCGGGCCGCCATGATCGAAGACGGCGCCAACGACAGTCTGATGATCACCGGCGCTCACGCGCTCTAAACCCGGGATACCAAGCGGAGCTCATGCGTATGTCCGAAGCCTACATCATTGGAACCGGCATGATCCGGTTCGGCAAATATCCTCAAGCCACGGTCCGGACCATGGCCGAAGAAGCCATCAACCTGGCTCTGGCCGATGCCGGCGTCACCGCCAAAGACCTCCAGGCGGCCTATTTTTCCAATACCTTCTGGGGTATGTTCAGCAACCAGCATTCCATCCGGGGCCAGGTGGTCCTCCGGGGCATGGGCATTGACCGGATCCCGGTGGTGAACGTGGAAAACGCCTGCGCCGGAGCTTCCACCGCCCTCCACCTGGCCTGGCAGGGCGTCAAGGCCGGGTTGTACGACGTGGCCCTGGCCGTGGGATCGGAAAAAATCACCAGTGAAGACAAGATCAAATCCTTGAGCGCCTATGCCTTTTGCATGGACGTCGAGCATTTTGACCGGCATGTGGAGATGATCATGAAGGTCGGTCAGTCGTTCAACCTGAAATTACCTGAAGGCGAAAACGCCCCCGGCCAGGGAAAAAGCATCTTCATGGACGCCTACGCCATGGGCGCCCGGTGGCATATGGACCGGTTCGGGTCCACCCAAAAGCAACTGGCCGCCATCTGCGCCAAGAACCACTTCCACGGATCGCTCAACCCCCTGGCCCAATACCAGCAAAATATGACCGTGGACGAAGTGCTGGCGGATAAATCGATAGCCTGGCCGCTCACTCGATCCATGTGCGCCCCGGTAGGCGACGGCGCGGCGGCCTGCATCGTGGCCAGTGAATCGTTTTTGAAAAAATTGAAGGACGCCCGCCCCGTCCGCATCCGGGCCTCGGTTTTGGGCCAGGGGACGGACCGGGACCTGGACGGCGAAGACATCGGCGCCTGGCTCAGCCGGCAAGCCTACGACGTAGCCGGGGTGGGCCCGGACGAAATTGACCTGGCCGAACTCCACGACGCCACCGCGTATGGGGAACTCCACCAGACCGAAGTCATGGGTTTTTGCCCCATTGGCGAAGGCGGCCCCTTCGCCGAATCCGGCGCCACCAAAGTCGGCGGTAAAATGCCCATCAATACCAGCGGCGGCCTGGAATGCCGGGGCCACCCCATCGGCGCCTCGGGCCTGGCTCAAATCCACGAACTGGTCCTCCAACTGCGAGGCCTGGCCGGCCCCAGACAAGTGGAAGGCGCCCGCATCGGCCTGGCTGAAAACGGCGGCGGCAACATCGGCGTGGAAGAAGCCAGCATGTGCGTGCATGTGCTGGAAAAGGTGTGAAGAAGTCGTGGGGGCGCCTTTTGAAAAAGGGGGACCCCCACACCTCCTCCATAACTTTTTCGGCCCCTTCCCAAATGGTTCATTGCCGCTGGTTCCCAAGCTCCGGCTTGGGAACCCGGTGATTGGAAGCTTCAGCTTCCCACCGCTTCGTCCATGGCCAGAAGTCGGCGGAAAAAAAAAGAAATGAAGCTAGAGCTTCGAAGCGGTGGCGTTCCCAAACTGGAG
>JAGVGV010000236.1 GCA_020056895.1 Deltaproteobacteria bacterium | reverse complement strand
CGTACATCAACCCCGCCTTTACCCGCGTGTTCGGTTTCGAACCGGGGGGTGTTTTGGGACGGCAAATCGATTTCGTACCAATGGAATGCAAGGACGAAACGCGGGAGAGCATTTTCCGTCTTTTGGAAAAAGAGGAAACCTATGTTCCGCTGGTCAGCCGTCGGTTCACCCGGTCCGGCCGGCTGATCGACGTGAGCATCACCGCCGCGGTTCATCGGGACGAGGCCGGCCGTCCATTGGGCATGGTGGTCAATTTACGGGATATTTCCGAGCAGCTTCGGTCGGAAGAGGCTCTGAAAGCGAGTGAAGGCCGGTTCAGCCAATTTTTTCTGCATTTCCCGGGCGTGGCCTTTATCAAGGACCGGGAGGGCCGATGCCTGTACAGCAACGAACCTCGATTCCAGAACCGAACCGGTTTCGATCCGGCGGCCGGATCGGCGGCCGCTGATTATTCCGTGCCGTCGGAGGTGGCGGAGGAATACTCCCGGAACGACCAGATGGTCTGGGCCTCGGGCCGAACCCGATCCTTCGTGGAACGGACCTTCCAGGAGGATGGCGTTCATTTCTGGCTGGCGCACAAGTTCCTGATCGAAAGGGAGAACGAACCGTATCTTTTGGGCGGGATGTCCATGGACATCACGGACCGGCTTCGGGCCGAAGATGCCCTTCGGACCAGCGAACAGTACCATCGGAGCCTGTTCGAAGATTCCCCCGCGCCCATGGCTCTGCAGGATTTTTCCGCCGTTTTCCAGCGGGTGGAACACCTGCGGGCCCAAGGGGTGACCGATCTTATCGAACACCTCACATGCCATCCGGAGGAGCTCAAGGCGGTTGTTTCGGCCATCCGGTTCATCCAGACCAACCCCGCCATCCGGGCCCTGTATCGCATGCGGGGGCCGGATCAAAACCTTGTCAGCGTGAACCAGGTGGTGGCCCCGGACGAAGCCCGGCATATCATCGACCAGGTGGCGGCGTTCAGCCGGGGAGACCGGTTTTATCAAGGGGAAGCGAAAAACCGGACCGTGGACGGGGAATTGCTGGAAGTGATCGTAAGCAAGGCCATTGTTCCCGGGCATGAAAAGGATTGGTCCCGGGTGCTCGTTACCCTGACGGACGTAACGGCCCTCAACCGGGCTCGCCGGGAACGAAAAAGGCTGGAAACGCGGCTCGTCCAGGCCCAGAAAATGGAAGCCCTGGGCACGCTGGCCGGCGGGATTGCCCATGATTTCAACAACATTTTGGGGGCCATGGCCGGTTATTCGGAACTGGCGCTCTTGAAAGCCAGGGACGGCGAAGTAGTGGAGAAGGAACTGAGGCAGGTGCTCAAGGCCACGTCCCGGGCCCGGGATCTGGTCCGGCAGATTTTAAGTTTCAGCCGGAGAACGGAACGGAGCACCGCGCCCATTCAGTTGGGACCGATCGTCAAGGAAACGCTCAAACTTCTGCGGGCCACGCTGCCCGCCACCATCGGGATCCATTTTGAAATCCGAGAAGAAACGGGCACGGTTCTGGCGGACCCCACCCAGATTCATCAGGTAGTGATGAATCTATGCACCAACGCGGCCCACGCCATGCGGGACCAGGGGGGGCGCTTGTCGGTGGTGCTCGATGAACGTTCGGTCGGGGCCGAGGAGGACGGCCGGCCCCGGGACCTGATTCCCGGATGGTACCAGATACTGGAAATCCGGGATACCGGCCATGGCATCGCCCCGGAATTGCTGGACCGGGTTTTCGATCCCTACTTCACCACCAAGGATGTAGGTGAAGGGACTGGTCTGGGGTTGTCGGTGGTCCACGGTATCGTAACCGCCCATGGCGGCAGAGTTCAGGTGGCCAGCGAACCGGGCCAGGGAACCACCTTCACCGTGTACCTGCCCTTGACCCCGTTGACCGCCGAACCCGAAGTCCGGCCGGCTTTCGAGGCTCCTCCCGGAGGAACGGAACGAGTGCTGCTGGTGGACGACGAACCGGACCTGGCTCAATTGGGCCTTCAAATGCTGGAACGGTTGGGGTACCAGGTCACGGTCATGACCTCCAGCCCGGAAGCGCTCCGGTTGTTTCAGGAGGCGCCGGACCGGTTCGATCTGCTGATCACGGATCAAACCATGCCTCAGATGGCGGGCACGCACCTGGCCGTGAGCCTTCTGGCCCTCCGCCCCAACCTGCCGATTCTGTTATGCACCGGTTTTTCCGAAACCGTGGATGCATCCACGGCCCGGGATTTGGGCATTCGGGGCTTTTTGACCAAACCCTATTCCTGGCGCGAACTGGCCCGGGCCGTCCGGGACACCCTGGATGGTTCGGACCCGGAAGATTAAAACCCATCCCCAAATGTTCTTTGGCCCCGGGTGCTTCGTCGGAGAGTGGAAGCCATTCCTCGAAATACACTTGAGTACTCCTCCGATTGGCTTCCATCCTCCTCTTCGCCCCAAGGCCCAATTCATTGTGGGGATGGGTTCAAGGACCCCACCGCGATATTGAGATTCAGCCGACGGCGAATCCGGCGGTCCGGACCGACGCCAAGGGCCGGCATTCCCAGCCGTCCTCGGTCGATCCGGCCAGAACCTCCAAGGCTTCCTCGATCCGGTCCACCAGCCGGAATTCCATTGTGTCCCGGACCTCCTGAGGCAGTTCCTCCAAGTCCGCTTCGTTCCGCCGGGGCAGGATCACTTTTTTCAAGCCCGCCCGGTGCGCCGCCAGCACCTTCATTTTTACTCCGCCCACGGGCAGCACCCGGCCCCTAAGGGTCACTTCGCCGGTCATGCCCACTTCGCCCGAAATGGGCCGGCTGGTGAACAGGCTGACCATGGCCATCACCATGGCCACTCCCGCGCTGGGGCCATCCTTGGGAATGGCCCCGGCCGGCACGTGGACATGAACGTCCCACCCGCCGAAATCCTCGCCGCCCAGCCCCAGGGTATCGGCCTTGGACCGGACCCAGCTCCAGGCGATCCCGGCGCTTTCCTTCATCACGTCGCCCAGTTGGCCGGTCAGGTTCAGGCCGCCTTTGCCCTTCATCCGGCCGGCTTCAATGAACAGGATGTCCCCGCCGGCGGCCGTGACCGCCAGGCCCGTGGCAATGCCCGGGATATCGAAGGATTCGCGGGTTTCGTTTTCGTATTTTCCCTGCTTTAAAAGCTTTTTGACCCGATCGGGCGTGATCACCACGGACCCCGGTTCACCCGAAGCGATCCCCACGGCGGATTTGCGGCACAACGCGGAAATCTGGCGTTCCAGGTTCCGAACGCCCGCTTCCCGAGTATACTCGCGGATGATTTTCCGGAGCGTGTCGTCGGTGATGTCGATCTCGGTGGGCTTCAGGCCGTTGGCCCGGACCTGCCGGGCAATCAGGAACCCCTTGGCGATCCGGACTTTTTCATCTTCCGTATACCCGTCCAGGGTAATGATCTCCATCCGGTCCCTCAGCGGCGCGGGGATGGGTTCCAACTGGTTGGCGGTGGTGATGAAGATCACCTGGCCCAGGTCGAAATCCACGTCCAGGTAATGGTCCCTAAAGGCGTGGTTCTGGGCCGGATCCAGCGCTTCCAGAAGGGCGCTGGACGGATCCCCCCGCCAGTCCTGGCCGATCTTGTCCACTTCGTCCAGCATGAACACCGGATTCCGGGACCCCGCCCGCTTGATGGCCTGGATGATCCGGCCGGGCATGGCCCCGATGTACGTTCGGCGATGGCCCCGAATCTCCGCTTCGTCCCGCATCCCCCCCAGGCTCATCCGGGTAAAGGGTCGGCCCAGGGCTCGGGCGATGCTCTGGCCCAGGGACGT
Organism: Deltaproteobacteria bacterium; assembly: GCA_020056895.1. Taxonomy (GTDB): domain Bacteria; phylum Desulfobacterota; class Desulfarculia; order Adiutricales; family JAGVGV01; genus JAGVGV01. Next base: position 398 of record JAGVGV010000236.1, on the reverse strand, counting down.
TTTACCCACCCCCGGCGGACCCACGAAACACAGGATCGCTCCCCGGCCTTCCTCGCCGCCCAGCGGTTTTCCCGATCCGGGGCCCGGTTGCCCGGGCTTGTTTCCGTGATCGGAGGGGGATGAGGTCCCGGACGAAGGCGTGCTTTCTTCACCGGCCGCCGGTTCGTTTTCGGTTACGTCCAAGGGGACCGTTTCCGCTTCCGACCCGGCTTCAGTTCCGGCCTGAGTATCCAGGGTTCCAGTCCGTTCCCGCCACAGTTTCCGGACGGCCAGGTATTCCAGCAGACGATCCTTGACTTCCTGAAGGTCGTAATGGTCTTCGTCCAGCACCTGGCGGGCGTGCGGAATATCCAACTGGTCTTCGGAAAGAACGTGCCAGGGAAGGTCCAACAACCAGT
>JAGVGV010000337.1 GCA_020056895.1 Deltaproteobacteria bacterium | reverse complement strand
ATCATGGTCTTCCTCAACCGCCAACTGAGCGCCGAAGTGCGGGAATGGGCCACGGATGAACGGGCCGTGGTGCAGCAAAGCGGCGCGGCCATGGTCAAGACCACGGACGCTCAGGGCAATGAAACCACTCAGAAGGCCGCGGTCAAACAAGACGCCCAGGCGTACGTGCAGAAGCACACCGGCGTGGGCGGCGACCGGTCCGGTCCCGAGGAAGCCTGGATGTGGTCCTTTGAAGATGGCTTCCTGGCGCCGTTGCTCGAAAGCGGAGCCCAACTGGTGGACCGGACCACCACCATGCGGCTGGTGGCCGCCGGATCGGGCAAAGCCGGGAGCGCCACGGACCTGACATCGGTCAAACAGGTTGAAATGGACGCCCTGAAGGGCAGCGCCGACATGTTCGTGGAAATCCTGGTCACCGAAGCCCCCGGATCGGCGTACGGATATGAATTCAAGGCCACGGCCAAGGACGTGAAAACGGGCCTCATCAAGGCCAACGTATCCAGCCTGCGGTGGAACATGAAGAAAAGGATGACCAAGGAAGCCGTGGTTACCGGCAAGGGATACGACGTGGTGGAAAAAGAGGCGGAAATGCCGCCCGTCCACATGGTGTCCGAACGCTTGTCGATGGACATGATGAACGCCCTGGCCCGGACCTGGGGCGGCGGGCAATAACCTTTTTTGAGGGGTTCCGGCGGACCGGCCCGGGGCATGATCCCGGCCCCCGCCGGCCGCCCGATCCAAAGGAAAGGACGCATCCCGAATGAAACCGCCTTCCAACGATTCCAAACTCCTCTCCCGGCGCCTCTTTCTGGGGTCTTTGGCCTTGGGCGCCGTCGGCGCGGCCGCCATGGCCGCCGGTTGCGGCAACCGGTGTTCCGGGAACCTTTATGAATCCACCTGCCCCTCCTGCCAGGGTTCGGGACGGGTCTGCACCAATAAACTCGATGGAACCCAGATTCCCGCGCCCAAGGAGGGTATGGACCTGGGGCCCCAGTGCGCCCCGGGCACTGGTTCGGTCTGCCCGGTCTGCATGGGCAAGGGCTACCGCTGCAACCTTTAAGGCCCCGGGATCAGAAGGCGGCCCGGAACCAACCCCAGCGCGTGAAGAGGTCCGGATCAGGCCGCCCGGTTTCCCGCTCTTCGGTCATGGATCGAAAGGAGAATCAAGAAAATGTCCCGGAAGCGAATTTTCCAACTCATCCTGATGGGCCTGCTCATTTTGGCGGTCCCCGGACTGCTGGCTTCCTGCTCAAAAAAAATGACCAAGGAGGAAGCCCAGGAGGCGGTCGTTTCGGGTGTGGACGGCGGCGGGTCCCAGTGCATCACTCTGTACCTGGTCCGCCACGGCGATAAAATCTGGAAGGAAACCGACCACCTGATGCCGGCCTGCATCCCCTACCCCCAGGCCGTGGTCTCCCTGAGCCTGGAGCAGAAGGAAGGCACGGCCGATTCCATGGCCTGGCGGCTCCAGGTGCGGTACGTGTACGCCCATTCCCAACCGCCCATGACCTACCTCCGCACCTTCTGGTTCGACCAGGCGGACAAGGAACTGGCGGACAAGGAACTGGCCGCCATGGTTCAACTGGGCGCCGTTCAAAACTGAACCGCCCCAAAAAGTGGGTTCAGAACCAAAGGGGGAACCTTTACGCGAGGTTCCCCCGAATGGCAGGGCGGCCGCATCGAGAAGAAATCATCATCCGCTCGTTGGGCGCCGCGGAAAAGAGCCTGAAGCATTCCGGTTATTTTTGAGATTATTTTGAATTATCAGATTATTATAACAGGGATGCCCCTGATCCAAGTCTCGGCCTGGCTTTTGATAAATACACTTCGCCATTTCCCGCATGAACCATAATCATCCGCGACCACGCCGCCCCTCGACGGGCGTTGCCCGGCCCAACCCCTCCGGAACGAAGGCCCGCCCTGGATAGCCGTTTCCAGCTACTTGTGCTGGCGGCCCCGGTCTGTTATAATCGACGGCTCAATGGGGAAAAATCCAGTGTGATCAGCCCGTTGGCGGTCACCTTCGGGCGTTTTCGCCCCCTTTAAAAGAGGAACAGCCGATGAGAACCATGAGATTCGAGAACGTCGCCATCCTGGGGCTGGCGCATGTGGACGCCCCCCACCGGGTCACTTCCCGCGAGATCGAAGACCGCCTTATGCCGGCCAAAGAGCGTTTCGGCGTGAACAAGGACCTGATCGAACCCCTGACCGGCATCAAGGAACGCCGGTTTTGGGACGCGGATATGTCCTTCCACGAAGCAGCCGCGCTGGCGGCCGAAAAGGTGCTTGATGACACGGGGTTGGACCGGAGCCGGATCGGCGTGATCACCAGCACGTCCGTCTGCAAGGACTACCTGGAACCCTCCATGGCCTGTTTGATCCATGGCAACCTGGGGCTGGCGCCCGAATGCATGAACTTCGACATCGCCAATGCCTGCCTGGCCTTCATCAACGGCATGGAAATGGTGGGCAACATGATCGACCGGGGCCAGGTGGATTACGGCCTGATCGTGAACGGCGAAGGCAGCCGTATGGCGGTCGAAGCCACCATCTATAAGCTGCTCCATCCCCAGGCGGACCTCAAAAGCATTTTCGACAATTTCGCCACCCTCACCCTGGGGTCCGGCAGCGCGGCCATGATTCTGGCCCGAGCGGACCTGGCTCCGGATAAGCCCCGAGTCAAAGGCGCGGTTACGCTGGCCGACACAAAAGGCAACAAGCTCTGTCTGGGCCAGCCCGACTGCATGCTGACCGACGCCACCCAATTGCTGCAGACCGGTCTGACCCTGGCCAAGAAAACCTGGGACCTGGCCGCTCAGGAACTGGGTTGGGAAGGGGACTGCCTGGACCATTACATCATGCACCAGATCGGCCAGGTGCATTTAAGGAAATTCTGCCAGATCGTGGGCATCAGCGAAGACAAGGTCCACAAAACCTTTCCCCTGTTCGGCAACATCGGCCCCGCCGCCGTGCCCATCACCCTGTCCAAGGCCGTGGAAGCCGGGCATATCCAAAAAGGAAACCGCGTGGGATTGATGGGGATCGGCAGCGGCGTGAACTGTTCCATGATGGAAGTGGTCTGGTAGCCGTCGGAGTCGGTTATGAACCACGCCCCGGCACTCAACCCGGATCAAGGCCCGTACCGATGAAAGCCCTGGTCACCGGCCCTGGTTTTTTGGGTAAAGCCATCGTAGAGCGGCTGGCGGGCCGAGGCGACCAGGTGGTCACCCTGGCTCGGGGGGCGTATCCCGAACTGGAAGCCCTGGGCGTCCGTCATGTGCGCGGGGACCTGGCGGATGGGGAAATGGTGCGCCGGGCGGCCGAAGGGTGCGACGTGGTCTTTCACGTGGCGGCCAAAGCCGGCCTGTGGGGACCATACGCCGATTATTACCGGGCCAACGTAACGGGAACCGAAAACGTGCTCGCGGCCTGCCGGGAACAGGGCGTCCGGCGGCTGGTGTACACCAGTTCCCCCAGCGTGGTTCACGGAGGCCAAGACTTGGCCGGAGTGGATGAATCCGTCCCCTACCCCAGCCACTTCGAATCCGCCTATCCCCAAACCAAAGCCGAAGCGGAACGGATGGTCCTGGCGGCCGACGGCCCGGACCTCTTCACCGTGGCCCTCCGGCCCCATCTGATCTGGGGTCCTGGGGACCATCATATCGTTCCCCGCCTGATCCAGCGGGCCCGAGCCGGCCGGCTGGTCCGGATCAAGGGCGGACCCTACCTGGTGGACAGTGTATACATCGACAACGCGGCCGACGCCCACATCCTGGCCGCCGACCGCCTGGGTCCCGACGCCCCCTGCCGGGGCAAGGCCTATTTCATTTGCAACGGCGAACCCCAGGATGTGTTCGACCTGGTCGACCGGATCATCGGCGCGGCCGGCTTGAGGCCGATCCGCAAAAGCGTGTCCCCGTTCACCGCATACCTGGCCGGCGGCCTGATGGAGATAATCTACCGCCTGTTCCGGCTGCCCGGCGAACCGCCCATGACCCGCTTCGTGGCCAAACAAATGACCACGGCCCATTGGTTCGACCGGACCGCCAGTTACCGGGATCTGGGGTATTCGCCTCGGGTGACCATCGCCGAAGGTTTAAAACGGCTAAAACAACACCTGGCCGAACATCCCGTCTGACCGGCCCTCCCTAAAAGGGTCGAAATGACGGCCGATCCCCCGAACGCCCCCCTGGCCCCAAAAGATTTCAGGCGGATTTCAGTTCAGCCACTTCGGCCACCATTTCTTTCAAGGCCGTGAACCTGTCGGCGAACTGGATCGAATTGTACAAGGCGATTTTTTCCTTGAACAAATGGGACTGGAACTGGAAAACGTGCTCCAGGGTGACCTGACCGTCCAGCGCCTGGGACCACGTTTTGAATTCCTTTTGAATGGCCTCCCGGGCCAATCGCCTGCTGTCCATGTTTCTTCCTCCCCGGCCGGTTTTAACAACGTCCAGGCGATGTTATGGACTTGGCGTCCATCGCCTGCCTCATGCCAACGGCCGCGTTGAATCCAAGATGAATCGGCGGCATCCTATCCCGGAACCAACCCGGGGCACAAGGAAAAAACCGGACCACGCCCGGGCTCTCCCGGACCCCGGCCGGCCTTTTTCTTGTT
>JAGVGV010000549.1 GCA_020056895.1 Deltaproteobacteria bacterium | reverse complement strand
GTCAGCTATGCCCGGCACATGGAAGACGTTCCCGAAGACGCGGACGTCCAATGGTGCTACGTGGAAAAGGAACGGAATAAAGCCCCCCTTTTGTTCCCCGTGGTGTTGAAGCCCAAAGGCGGCGAGGACGATTCCGAATAGAACCGAACCAACCTGAATTCGTTCAACACCGCCCCCGGGCCGCCGACCGGCGTTCCGGTCGTGTCGGCCTGAACCAGGAGGGTCTCCATTATTCGTGGTAATAATGGAACAAGGCGGGTGGACAATTTGACATTCACCCGCCCCATCCGGTAATCTTGTACCCGTCCCCTGAATCGTTTGGACACGAACCGCCGCGGCCCTCCGGCCGGGGTGGAGGTTTCAAAGTCCTTTAAGGAGAGAACCCTTATGCTGGGATTCGGCGGCGGTGAAATGGCTCTGGCGTATCTCCTGTGCCTGTTGGCCGCCCTGGGATGCGTGGTATACGGCCTGATCAAATGGAACGACATGGGCCGGTACGGCGAATTTCTGGAGGCGAAAATCGAATGGGAGCGTAAAGACCGGGGCCTGAAGGAACATTTGCCCTGACCTTGCGCGAGGCAAGGAGGCGGACGGCAACCGGAACATTATGGGGGCGACCGGCCCATTGGACCTCGCTTTCCGGTCCCCCGGGGACCCCCTGGGCGGGTTCAACGACTCATGGCGCCCCCCGGCCGTGCGGTGCGTTTTCCAACCCAAGTTTTTCATCCTGATCAGGAGGAGCGATGGCGGTCAAGATCATCCTGGCCCTGGTGTACCTGGCGATTGTCTTTTATCTCGCGTACAAGGGCTGGAAGGAAACCAAGGAGGCCAGTGATTACATGCTGGCCGGCCGGCCCATGCATCCCTTCATCACGGCCATGAGTTATGGGGGGACCTTCATCAGTACGGCGGCCATCATCGGTTTCGGCGGCGCGGCCGGGGTGTTTGGTTTTTCTCTTTTGTGGCTTACGGTTTTAAATATTTTCGTGGGCATTTTCATCGCCATGGTGTTCTTTGGAAAAAGAACCCGGCGGATGGGGATTGCTTTGGACGCCCACACGTTTCCCGAATTTTTGGGGCGGCGGTTCCAGTCCCGCTTCATCCAGGGGTTGTCCGGACTGGTGGTATTCCTTTTCATCCCCTTGTATTCCGCGGCGGTTCTCATCGGCATTTCGCGGATGCTCGAAGCCACGGTGATGGAGGGGCTGGTTCAGAGCCTGGGGCTGGCGGTTTCCCCCGCGTTGACGGCCACGGTGTTCCATTGGTCGTTGGTGGGATTTTCGCTTCTGCTGGCGGTGTACGTGCTCTCCGGAGGCATGAAGGGCGTTTCGTACGCCACCGCGTTCCAGGCCACCATCATGGTGGCCATGATGGTCGTTTTGCTGGTGGTTACGTACGGCAAACTGGGGGGCCTGACCAGCGCCCATCAGGCCGTGACGGACCTGGCCAATCTGGCGCCTTCCAAATTCAAGGCCGGAGGCATGGGGGGCTGGACGGTGGGACTGGATCGAGGCACGCCGCTCTGCCTGACGGTGTTTTCCACCCTGGTGTTCGGGGTGGGGATCGGCGTTTTGGCTCAGCCGCAGTTGGTGCTTAGGTTCATGAACGTGAAAAGCGATATGGAACTCCACCGGGCGGTGGCGTACGGCGGATTTTTCGTTCTTCTGACCACCGGCGTGGCCTTCGTGGTGGGGGCGCTGTCCAACGCGGTGTTCGTCAAGAGCCTCGGCGCGGTTCCGGTGGAAGGAGCCCTGGCCGTGCTCAAGGATGCCGTGGGGTTGGTCGTGAAGGATGAAGGGGGCCGGATCGTTACCCCGGCCATCAGCCTGGTGGTGGGCCAGGGGAACATGGACGCCATTATTCCCGCGTACGTGGAACAAATGATGCCGAACTGGTTCGCGGCTCTTTTTCTTTTGGTCATGATCGGCGCGGCTCTGGCCACGCTTTCCAGTCAATATCAGGCGGGAGGAACGGCTCTGGGCCGCGATTTTTATGAAATGGCTCTGGGCAAGGGCGGCGAAGGCCGCGAAATCACGCTGACTCGGGTGGGCGTGGGCCTGACTCTGGTGATGACTCTTTTCTGGGCGTATGTCCTGCCCTTCGGGGTGATCGCGACGGCCACCGCTTTTTTCTTCGGCCTATGCGCTTCGGCTTTTCTACCGGCCTATTTCCTGGGATTATACTGGAAGGGAATGACCAGGGCCGGGGCCGCGGCCAGCGTTGCGGGTGGTCTGGCGACCAGCCTGATTCTGACTTTGTTCGTTCATCGGAGCCCCGCTTCGCTCCTGGGGCTTTTGGAAGGGCCGTTGGGCCTGGCGCCGGGGGCCGGCGGTTCGTTCACGGATCTTTTGGCCTTCGTGGACCCCAACCTGATCGCCCTGCCGGTATCGTTGATTCTGGCGGTGGGCGTCAGCCTGGCCTCGGCCCGGATTCCCGAAGATCACCTGAAACTCTGCTGGCGGTTCATCGAGCGCTGACCGGTCGCCTCCGGGGCATTGCCGCCGGGGCCTTGCCACGATAACGTTTCATCGTGGCGGGCCTCTGGACGGTCCAGGGCGGCCTTGGCGCTCCGGATTGCCTCCAGGCCGGTTCTTCTGGTATTATTTTATTGGGACAAACGGCCCCGGTTTCGCGGCCATCCGCCGTTTTTTTCCTGGCCATGGGGCCAGGGCGGAGACGAAACCCCGGGCTTAAACAAGGAGTCGACTCATGCCGTTGTCGTTGCACGTTTGGGACTTCATGGACCGGAATTTCACCACCATCGGCCCCGAAGCCACGTTGGGCGAAGCCATGGAAGCCATGGCCGACACCGCCCGAGGCGGTGCGCATACCCGAAGTCTGGTGGTCGCGGACCAGGACATGAAGCCCATGGGCGTGATTTCCATGCGGAACATCCTGGATGCCTTCAAACCTGAATTCAAGGCCTGGACCGCGCTCTTGGGCCAGGACGGTTGGGCTTCGGCGCTCGAAAAAGGCCTGAAGGAATGCAATTACCGCCTGGTCCGGGATTACATGGTCAAGGTCCCTCAGCTAAAGCTGGGTGATAACCTTTTACAGGCCTTCCGGATATTGACCGAACGGAACCTCCAGGTGCGGATGGTCCCGGTGGTCGAGGTCGAAAAAATCGTGGGCGTGGTCCGCATTCCCGATCTGTTTGAAGCCTTCGTGGAGGCCTACCGCAAAAGCCGGTAGAACCGCTTGGGGACCCGAGGGGGCCGGTCCTGGGTGGATATCCTGGCCAGCCCCAGTAAAAGCGCCTCGTCATAGGGCCGGCCCATGGCTTGCAGGCCAATGGGCAGGCCCTTTTCATTGTACCCCACCGGAAAAGTAATGGCCGGCAGCCCCGTCAGGTTACCGGCGAAAGCAAACCGCATCACTTCCGTGGCGGCCCCCAGGTCGGACCAGCCCCAGGCCAGGCCGCCCGCCGGGATGACCGGCGCGGTGACGGCCGTGGCGGGCGTGAGCACCGCGTCCACGGTTTCGAAGGCTTTTTGAAACGTCGCCATGGCCCTAGTGCGCATCCGTTGGGCCTGAACGTAATCTTCGGCTTTGAACGCCCGGCCGATGGCCAGGTTCAGCCGAGTGGCCGCTCCCAGGGATGCCCGGTGTTCCGGGTATTGATCCAGACTGGCGGCCATTTCAGCCAAAATCGTGATGACGTGGGCGATCCTGGTTTCCTCCAGCCAGGGGATTTCCACCTCCACCACCCGAGCTCCCCGATCCTTCAACCGATCCACCGCCTCGCGGCAGGCGGCCGTTACATCCTTCGCCCCATGGTCGAACCAAGCCGGGTACACCCCCAGAGTCACGCCTCGAAGGTCTTCCCGATCCCACCCCGCCAGCGTTACCGGCGGTTGGTGGCGGGTATTGGGGTCCAGGGGATCGGGACCGGCGATGGCCGCATAGGTCAGGGCCGCGTCTTCGGCCGTGGCGGAAAGGGGGCCCACATGAGCCACGCTCCAGCAAAGCGGCGCGGCGCCGGCTTCACTGACCCGGCCGAAGGTGCATTTGAGCCCCACCAGGCCGCACAAAGCGGCGGGAATCCGGATGGACCCTCCGCCGTCCGCCCCGATGGAGGTGGGGCATAGCCCCGAAGCCACGGCCGTGGCCGGGCCGCTGGAACTGCCTCCCGAATCGTGATCCGGATGGTACGGATTCCGGGCGGTCCCGTGGTGAACGTTGAGACTGTTGGGGTATATGCCGATTTCGTGCATGTTCGCCTTGCCCGCCAATAACGCCCCCAAAGCCCGCAAGCGGGCCACCACGGTCGCGTCCCGGGCCGCCGGGGCTTTCCCCAAAAACGCCGTCCCCACCGTGGTGGGAAAGGGCGTCATGTCCAGTTCATCCTTGATGGCCACGGGCACGCCGTCCAGCACGGACAAAGGACGCCCCTCCTTCCATCGCCGGCTGGCGGCTTCGGCCTGGGCCATAAGGTTTTCCCGGTCCACGGCGATGAAAGCCTTGAGCGGCGGATCGTCCTGATCCGATCGCTTCCAACCTTCCAGGAACCGTTCGGCCACATCCAAGGGCGTGGCGGTTCCCTCGCGGTACGCCCGGGTATAATCGGCGATGGCGGGGATATCGCCTCCCCTGGCCGTCCCAATGGCGGAAAGGTCGATGGGCTGGGGGGCTCCCGCGGCGGACGGGTCGGCATAGTACATCGGCCAGGGCGTGATCGGTTCGGTGAAATGGGTTTTCCGCAACTTGGGCAGACCCGCCGTTTGGAACAAATTGGCCAGCAGCAAACCGCGAATCAGAGGCAGTTCCACGGCTTTGGCGAAGGCCCGGAGCAGGGCGCCGGTCAGGCGGGGCAAGCGGATGGACTGGAGTTCGTACGTCATGGATGGCTCCTTCATGGGAAGGTTTGGACGGCGGATCAAATCCATTCTATGCTCCCGGACCGGCGGTGGCAAAGAAAAACGTATGGCGGATGGCATCCATTCACGGGGTGAAGGCCGCGCTTGGCGGGATTGGCTCCGTAGGGGGTGAATCCGGCTTCCGGAATCAGGCTGCCGGCGGTCCGTGATCCACATTCCGTTTGAAAGCGGACGTCTCAAGTCCCATGGTGCTCCCCAGGCGGCAAGCGAACCCGAGTACCTAACAAACCTCTTGAAGGATTTCTCCAAACCAACTATAGTCGGCCCATTGGGGATTGGGATCATCCTAAGGTGGATGCCGCAAATGGACGGACCTGGGACGGGGCGCCTGGAAACAGGTGAGCCTGGGTTGGTCTGGCGGCATTTACCCGAGCGGCTGACGTTTCACCGAAACGCCGGGGACGATCCCTTATGCTTCCATACGACCCGGTTTCCGACGACATCAAGAGCCGCGACCAGCTCATCGCGGAACTGCGCAACATCCGCCAACGCTTCGTTGATCTCGAATATGTCGTTGAAAAATTTACCGAAACCGCCGAACTACCCGCCGTCCAGGACGTTTCGTACCGGACCATGGTGGAAAACACCGTTTCCCCATTGTTTATTCTGCAAGAGGAACGGTTCCGCTTCATCAATCCCGCCGGCGAGTATTTGCTGGGCCGCACTTTGAACCAACTGGTCCGGATTCCCATCACCGAATGGGTCCATCCGGATTCCGAAACCACGTTCCGGGAATTGGTGGGGAGCCCTCAGCCCAGCCAGGGCCGATGGAACGGATACGAAATCCAGGTGCTGACTCCGGACCGGGGCGCCATTTGGCTTTGTTTTTGCGCGGTTCCCTTCCAATACAATGGGTTCCAGGCGGCCCTGGTCAGCGCGTTCGACGTGACGGTTCGGAAACAGGCGGAAATCATCTCATCGGTTTTGTACCGGATTTCCAACGCCGTAGCCACTACCCATAACCTGGACGAACTTTTCGCCACCATTCACCGCACGCTCAAGGAACTGATCCGAGCCCCCAATTTTTTCATCACCCTGTTTCACGACGAAAAAATCGGCATGGATTTCCCGTACTATCGGGACGACAAGCTGCTGGACCGGCCGGTCATCACCAACATCTATGATCCCGTGACCAGGGCTCTGACCCGCGAAGTGATCCGAGGCCGGGTGCCCATTTTTTACCGGAAAGCCGATATCGCGGAATTTCGCGCCGATTCGGGGTTGGAGCTGCCGGACCCCCTACCCGAAATCTGGTTGGGAGTACCATTGATGATCCGGGCCGAGATGGCGGGAGCCATGGGCGTTTTAAGCGTTCAGGACCCCCATTTGTACCGGGAATCGGACATGAACCTCATGGTTTCGGTTTCGGAACAGATTGCCCTGGCCGTGGAACGAAAAATGTCCCAGGAACGCATGCAACGCCTGGCCACTACCGACGGCCTGACCGGGCTGTATAACCGGAGCCAGTTTCTGGAATTGGCCCGCCGGGAAATCGACCGCGCCAACCGGTACATGGAACCGCTTTCCCTGCTGATGATCGACCTGGACCTCTTCAAGCTGGTCAACGATACCTACGGGCACGACGTGGGCGACCAGGTTCTGGTGGCGCTGGCCCGGTTTTTGGAAAAAAATCTAAGGGACGTGGACCTGGTGGGACGGCTGGGAGGCGAGGAATTTTCCGTGATTCTGCCGTCCACCACGCTCAAGCGGGCCACTCAGGTCGCGGAACGGATCCGGCGCCATTTGTCCGAGACCCATATAGCCACCACCAGCGGAGAATTGAGGATCACCACCAGCATCGGCGTGACGGCCCTCAGGGGCGAAACCCGGTCCGTCGAAGCCCTGCTTAAAAAAGCGGATCAAGGCCTGTACATGGCCAAACAGCTCGGCCGGAACCGCGTCTGCCCCGTGGATTGATTTCGAGACGGCACGGTTCCGATCCGATGCCGGGCGCCCAACCGGAACCGCGCGGTCCAACAACGCAGAGCTTGGCCGCCAAGCCTTAGGCCATAGCCCTCAGATCCTTTCGGAGCACCTTGCCCGCCGCGCTGATGGGAATGGCATCCAGGAATTTGACATCCCTGATTTTTTTGTAATGCGCCACCTGCCGGTTGGTGTGGTCCAGAATTTCCTCGCGGGTGGCGGTCGTTCCTTTTTTCAGTTCCACGAAGGCCACCGGTACTTCACCGCCGGTTTCGTCCGGACGGCCCACCACCGCGCACTGGGCCACGGCCGGATGTTCGAAAATCACTTCCTCCAGTTCCCGAGGATACACATTGTACCCCTTGTACAGGATCAGGTCCTTTTTCCGGTCGGTAATGTAAAAAAAACCGTCCTCGTCCTCCCGGCCCACGTCTCCGGTATACAGCCAGCCATCTTTCAGCACCTCGGCCGAAGCCTCCGGCCGGTTCCAATACCCTTGCATCACCTGCGGCCCCCGGATGCAGAGTTCCCCTTCGCGGCCCGGCGGCAGGTCTTCGCCCGTGGCCACGTCCACCGTCTTCACTTCCGTGTCGAAGGTGGGCAGGCCCACGCTGCCCGGCCGGATCCAGGTCCGGTCCGGCGGGTTGAAGGTGGCCACCATGCTGCATTCCGTCAGGCCCCAGGCTTCGATCACCACGCCCTGGAACCGGCCCAAAAGCTGATCCAGCACGGTCCGGGGAAGCGGCGCGGCGCCCGATCCCGCCAGCTTGATGCCGGTCAGGTCGAACCGGTTCAGGTCCGGGTGAGCCAACAGGGGGATGTACAACTGGGGAGCTCCGCCCAGCAAGGTGGCCTTGTACTTGCCGATGGCGGTCAGGTATTCGGTGGCGTCGAACCGGGGGAAGACCACCATGGTGTTGCCGCCGATGATCTGAGTGTTCAGATACGCCACCGTGCCCATGGCATGGAACCATGGCACGACCACCAAGGATGTTTCAGCATCGGCCTGAGTCGGCCGCGAGGCGGGGTCCACGCCTTCGGGAAAAACCGGCCGGGGCGCGCCGTCCCGGACTTCCAACTGGGCGCCTGAAAACCAGCAACTGGTCTGAAGGCTGTTGGCCAGGACGTTGAAATGGGTGAGCATCACGCCCTTGG
>JAGVGV010000561.1 GCA_020056895.1 Deltaproteobacteria bacterium | reverse complement strand
GGTCGCGTTTCACCGGGCGCTGGACGTGGCTCGGGCGGTCAAAGCCGTCCTCCCCGGTGTTCCCGTGGTCATGGGCGGGCCCCATGTGGCGGCCGCGGCCGGTCCGGTGATGGATCATCCGGAGATCGATTTCGCGGTGGCGGGCGAAGGGGAGCAAACCCTTCTGAACCTGGTGGAAGCCCTGGAAACGGGCGGCGATCCATCCGGCCTGGCCGGCGTGGCGTCCAGAACCCAAGGCGAAATCCGCGTCAATCCTCCCGGCCCCTTTATTGGAGACCTCGATACCCTGCCCTTCCCGGCGTATGATCTGGTCCCCGACCTGGCCGCGTACAATCCGCCGCCGGCCAACTACAAAAAACTGCCGGTAATGAACGTATTGACCGGCCGGGGCTGCCCCAACCAGTGCACCTTTTGCGACCGGTCGCTTTTTGGCCGGAGGCTGAGGCAGCGGTCGGCCGACAACATCGCGGACGAGATCGACATGCTGGTCCGGCGGTTCGGCGTTCGCGAAATCGCCTTCGTGGACGAAAACTTCACCATCCGGCCCCGGTTGATCGTGGACCTTTTTGAAACCCTGGACCGGCGGGGAATCCGGCCGGCCTGGACGGCCATGAGCCGCGTGGACACCGTGGACCGGGCCTTGCTTCGGTTCATGCGGGACCACGGCTGCTGGCATATCTCTTTCGGCATCGAATCCGGCGATTTGAACATTTTGAAAAGAATCAAAAAAAAGATCGACCTGGACCAGGCGGCGCGGGTCGTGGCCGATTGCCGCGCTTTGGGGATTCGGACCAAAGGTTTTTACATCGTGGGCCATCCGGGGGAAACTCTGGAAACCATGGAAGCCTCCATTCAAAGCGCCTTCCGGATGCCCCTGGACGACGTGGTGGTGACGATCAACACGCCGCTGCCCGGCACGGACCAGTACCGCGAAGCGGCCCGGTACGGCCGGTTGGCCGCCGCCGATTGGTCCCGGTTCAATATGTGGACGCCGGTATTCGTACCCCACGGTCTGACGGCCGAAATTCTTATCGAAAAACACCGGGAATTCTACCGCCGGTTCTACCTTCGGCCCCGGCCGCTGGTCCGGTACGCGTCCAGCTTTTTGTCGCCTTCGGGAATCCGTCGGGCCTTGGCCTTGGCCAAGGGGCTGCCGTTTCTGTTCCCAGGGAAAAGGGCCGGCGGGGAAGGGGGGCCGGGAGGCGGGGAAAGGGGCGGGGGACGAGGGCCGGGCGAGTCCTTCCGGTCGTATCGCGCCCGGATCGAACCTGTTTTAAGGGATTTGGCCGGCCGGTATCCCCCGGGCGCCCTGGACGAACAGGCCGTCCCGGCGTATGTGGGGGGCTGGGGAGCGTCCCGGTGGCTGTTCTGGCGGCGGCTGGAACTGGTTGGCCGGCGGATAGCGGGCGAGGAGGGCCGAACCGCCCTGGATTTCGGTTGCGGAACCGGAGTGATGCTCCCCTTTTTGGCGGCCCGGTTCGATCGGGTCTGGGGGATCGATCCGGACCTGACCGCCGCCCATGATTTCTCGGCCGTGTGGGAACACCGGTTTCCGGGAAGCCTGACGCCGGTTCGTTTATCCACGGCCCCGCCGTCGGACCTGGCCCCGGGTTCCGTGGACCTGATTCTGGCCTTGGATTCACTGGAACATGTGGACGATCTGGACCGGACCCTCATGGCTTTGGAACCTCTGCTGACCCCGGCCGGCCGGATGATCGTCTGCGGTCCCACGGAAAACCTTTTGTACCGGCTGGGCCGGCGGTTGGTGGGGTTTTCGGGCCATTACCACCGCCGGACGATGTACGATATCCTTCGGACGGCCGGGAATCGGTTTCACGTGCGGGCGCTGGATCGGCTGCCCTGGCCCTGGCCGTTGTTCTTGATTCTGGAACTGCAAAAAAGGGGAACCCCATGACCCTTTTGAATCGCACCCTGGCCGTGGTCATCCCCGCGTACCGGGCGGCCGGGACCATCGAGGCCGTTCTGGCCCGGATTCCGGACTATGTGGACTGGATCATCGTGGTCAACGACGCCTCACCGGACGACCTGGACGGGGTTCTGGCCCGGTATCCGGACGCCCGGGTGGAAACGATCGTCCATCCGGTGAACCGGGGCGTGGGCGGAGCCATGGCGTCGGGGTTCAAACGGGCGCTCGAACGGGGGGCGGACCTGGCGGCCAAGGTGGATGCCGATGGCCAGATGGACCCTGGGGTTCTGGACCGGTTCGTCCGGCTGGCCGTCCGGTTTGATTGCGATTATGTCAAAGCCAACCGGTTCGGCCATCTGGAAGCTCTGCCGGCCATGCCCCTGACTCGGCTGGTCGGCAACGTGGGCCTGACCTTTTTGACCAAACTGGCTTCCGGGTACTGGAACCTGTTCGATCCCCAGAACGGGTATGTGATGATCACCCGGGAAATGCTCCGGCGGCTGGACCTGGACCGCTTGGACGAGTCGTATTTCTTTGAAAACAGCATGCTCATCCACTTGAATGTTCTGGGCGCCCGGATCGGCGAAATCTATCTGCCGGCCCGGTATATGGGGGAAGTGTCGTCCCTTCGGCCCGGCCTGATTCTTCGGACCTTTCCGATCAAGCTGATTCAGGGGTACTGGTACCGAGTGGTCCAGAAATACCTGTTCCGCACCGTGTCGCCGTACGCGCTGCTGTTGGGGTTCGGCCTCTTGGCCATGCTTTGGGGGGCCGTTTGGGGCGGAGTCGCCTGGGCCCGATCCATCGCCACCGGCGTTCCTTCCACCACCGGCACCGTGATCCTGGCGCTTTTGCCTTTGCTTCTGGGGTGGACGTCGCTCCTTCAGGCCCTGGTTCTGGATGTCACCAGCGCCGGCCCCAGCATACTTTTCGACTACGACGATCTGGTCCTTCAACCGGGATCGGATGAAGGGATTTGCCAGCGGGCGGACGCCGGGGATTGAGCACGATGGCCGGGCCATTCCCCGCCGTTCATCACGGTGCGCCCGATGCCGGCGAGGGAGGCGATCCCATCCCGCCCGTGATGACCACCATAGGCGCCTCGCCGGACCCGATCCGGTGAAGAGCCGTCTGGTTCCGCCACAAACCCAGCCGAACCCGAAGCCGGATTCCCCAGGATGGCGGACCGTTCGAATCGCTTTGCCCGGCGGCGGCCTGCGCCTGGGACCAGGTTTGCCCCCGATCCAGGGATTCGGCCAACCGCTCCACCCAAAGCCGGTCTTCGTCCGATTTGGCCACGGGAAAAAAAGCCACGGTTTTTTCCCCGCCTTCGGCATATGGCCTGAAAAAGTTCAGAGTGGCCTGGCAGGCCGGACAGGTGGGCGAAAAATACACCTGAGTCCCCGCCCGGGCCGGACCCCATACGGGCCAGGGGCCGATTCCTTCACTGGCCAGGCCGAACACATTGGGCGAAAAGCATAGGCCCCAGATGATAACCACCACCATCGCCCGCCGGCGATGTTCCGCGAAGGTTCGGGCCAGAGCCCAGAACACCACCGGAAAAAACAGGCCGGCCAGCAGGCAGCTCAGGCAGGGCGGTCCAAGGGCCATGAAGGCTTTCAGGCCCGCGTCGGCCAGGGTTTCCAAACCCGCCAGTCCTATGGCCCAGGCCGTCCGGCCCGTCAGGATCAGCGCCGCCAGGGCGGCCAGCCCGGCCGATCCGATCCACCAGAGGGATATTCCGAAAAAAGTGATGTCGGTCGTGACCGCGCAACCGCCGGTCACGCACAAAAATTCATCCCCCCCGCCAATCATCGCCAGGCAGAAGACCCATCCCGCCAGCGCGGCCGCCAGGCCCGGGGGGCGTGGATTCTTGTTCATGGTTAAAAGCGGCCCTTTTCTTCATGGAAGTGATTCGTTATAGAACCGGGCCGGGCTTGGGTTTTCCAAGCGAGGCTCTCACCGGCCAGTGTAGCATAAAAACCGCCGTTTCCATCCGGGCCTTGCGCCGAGTTCGTCCTAACTTTTTCAAACATAAACCACGGACCTCGAATCCGACGAAATTGTCGGGCGGGCGGCCAAAATGTAGGAAAATTCCAAGGGATGGCGTATGGATACCCGCTGAAACCGGCCGGTTCGGCCCGTTCGGGAGGTTGGCTTGGCGTTTGCTTCCATTGGACCAATCGACCGCTGACCCTCAAAGTGAGACGGAGCATGTATACCGCCAGCCACCCGACCATCGATGACGAAGCCTGGTCCATCCGGCGGGTTTTGACCGAAGGGTGCATTGGCACCCGGTTTCAACCCATCGTGTCCATGCGGGACCGGAAGGTGATCGGTCTCGAAGCCTTGTCCTATGGTTTGAATCCCGTAACGGGCGACCGGATTCCCCCCAACCTGCTGTTCGGCCGGGCCGCCGAGGCGGGGCTGACCCTGTCCCTGGACCGGCTCTGCCGGGAAAGGGCCTTGATGAATTTCGGCCTTCATTTTTCCCTGGCCGGTGAATTCCTTTTGTGGATCAACCTGGAAACCACCATTTTGGAACAGAAAATCATTGGGACCGGCCGTTTTCTGGATGCCGTTCTGGCCGCCGGGCTTCGGCCCAACCAGGTGATCATCGAAATCATCGAAAAGGACGCGGCTGACCGGACGGCTTTGGAACGGTTCGTGGACCTGTACAAGTCCCATGGTTTTTTCATTGCCCTGGACGACGTGGGCGCGGGCCATTCCAACCTGGAACGTCTGGCGTTGCTCAAGCCGGACGTGCTCAAGATCGATCGGTTCCTGGTCCAGGACCTGGAACGGGAACACCACAAGCGCGAGGTGGTGAAAGCCCTCCGAAGCATGGCTCAGGGAATCGGCGCCCTGGTGGTGGGTGAAGGGGTGGAGACCGAAGAGGAAGCCCTGGCTCTGATGGACCTGGACGTTCACTTGCAACAGGGTTGGTTTTTCGCCCATCCCGATCAATCCTGGCCGGATCAGGCGGATCAGTGCCGCGCCCGGATGCAAAGTCTGGCGGCCCGGTTCCGGGAGC
>JAGVGV010000391.1 GCA_020056895.1 Deltaproteobacteria bacterium | reverse complement strand
GATGGTCAACCGGCCGCCGAAGAACGACTGGACGGGTTTCATGGAACTGATTTCACCGCTGAACAAAATGTTCAGCAGGAGCGTTTCGCCCAGATCGTCCCGATGATGCCCCAGGGCCACCTTGGGCGCGTCCAAATCGCGGGCCAGTTCGAACAGCCGCCGCCTTCTTAGCCGGGCGCAAAGAAAACAGGGGTTTTCCCGGTTTTCGGCCGAATGGGCCCGAATGGCGTAATCGGTGGTTTCGTAATGGAAATCCACCCCCCAGGCCGCGCACAGGGCGCCCAGTTCTTCCCGGACGCCGGGGCCGTTGTATCCCATGTCCAGGTGAACCGCGGTCATTCGGTACCGGATGGGAACCCGGGAGCGCCGTTCGGTCAGGTACCAAAGCAGGGCCACGCTGTCCTTGCCGCCGGAAAGCCCCACCAGGATATGATCCTCCGCTTGGATCATATTATACCCGCTCACGGCCCGGCCGGCCAATCGTTGGAATTCTTTCGTCAGGTAGGTCATGGGTGTTGGGTGCGTCCGGGGGGGCCGGGCCTAGAGGAATTCCAGGACGAATACGGTGAAATCATCAATAAAGTCGCGGCCTTGGGTATGGTTAGCCACGACCCGGCGGATGGCTTCGACGGTTTTTTGAGGCCGGCCGGATGGCTGAGTTCCGGCCAGGAGAGCCATCAACCGGTCCAGGCCGAATTCCTCGTCCCGGCCGTTCACCGCTTCCACGAGACCGTCGGTATACAGCACCAGAGCCATCCCCCGCGGCGTTGACAACCGGGTTTCGGTCCAGACCGAAGGAAAACAACCCAATACCGTGCCGGTGGAGGCCAAACGGTGAATCCGGCCAGGCTCGGGACCCACCAGCAGCATTTCCCCGTGGCCGGCCGAAGCGTAATCCAACCAACCGTTGGCCGGGTCCCACAACCCCAGGAACAGGGTGACGAAATCCGGATCGTCGCCGATGTTTTCCAAAAGCGCCTGGTTCAGCCGGTTCAGGGCTTCGGCCGGGCTCGAAGTGGTTTTGACGAACACCTTGAGCAGAGCCCGGACCATGCCCATCAGCACCGCCGCCGAAGCCCCATGGCCGGAAACATCAGCCACGGTTACCACCAGGCGGCCGTCTGGAGCCGGAAAAAAATCGTAATAATCCCCACCCGCCCGGCTGCACGGCTGGTAATCGGCGGCGGTTCGGAAACGGTCTCCCTGGGGCAGGGTTTTTGGCAGCAAACGGCGTTGGAGCCGGGCCACGCGGATGAGTTCCTGGTCCAGAGTGGCCAGGGCGGCCGAAAGTTTTTTCTTGAGATGGATTTCCCTGAATCCCGACTGAACCCGGGACCTCAGTTCCATGGCCTCGATGGGCTTGACGGTATAATCGTTGGCCCCCAGGTCCAGAGCCCGGACCTTGTCCTTGAGTTGGTCCAGAGCGGTCATCACGATTACGTGCGTGGATTCGAACCGGGTATCCCGCCGAAGTTCGGCGATGAAATCAAACCCATCCATTTCCGGCATCATTAAATCCGTGATGACCAGATCGGCCGGCCTTCGCCGCATGGCATCCAAACCCCGAAGCCCGTTTTCCGCCGTTTGAAGATCAAGGCCCAAGGGCTCCAGAACCCTTCGGGCATAGCTAAGGACCAAGGGGGAATCGTCCACCAGAAGAACCTGGTCCAGAGCCTTTGGATTTGGATCCGGCATGATGGGTGTGCTGGGAATCATCGGTTCCTTATGGATTATGAATGGGGGCCGCGTTTCCCGCCAGGAATCCTCCCCGGCTCCGGGCCGGAAAAAACCCGCCCCGGGTCCGGCTCCGACGGCGACGCGTGGGGGTTATTTTTCTTTTTTAGTGGGCTTAAGATGTTCGGCCGTTTCGTACGCGTTTTCGGCCATGGAGAACTTGCCCTGTTCCCGGAGAATATCGCCCAGCACCTTGTGGGCGGTATGGCTTTTGGGCGCCAACCGGGTGGCCAGTTGGCCTTCGGCCAGGGCCGACATTTTATCGCCCAACCGCTGATACGCCATGGCCAGCAGAATGCGGGGTTCGGCCCATTTTTCCTTTTCCTGGGCCACTTCCTTGAGCACCAGCACGGCGTCCTTGTTCTGGTTCCGCTTCAGGAGCACCCGGCCCAAAATCACCTTTAGATCCAGGCTGTCGGGCCAGCGGTCCAGCATCTCGTTCAGGCTGGTTTCGGCGTCCTCGGTTTTGCCGATGGACAGGAGATACTTGACATACCGAGCCCCCTGGCTCGCATCCTTGAGCTCCCCCTGGCCCCCTTCCAGCACTCCCGCCACTTCCTTGGCCGCCCGGCTTTCATCGAACCGGCCTAAAAGCTGAAACACCTGAGCCAGAGCCCGATGAGGCCTTGGATCGGCGGCCTCCAGACGAGTGGCCTGCTTAAAGGCGTCCACCGCCGCCGGGTACTGGCCGGCTTTGGTGTAACACTCCCCTAAAAGAGTCCAGATGTCCGCCCGGGAACCCGCGACGGACAGCGCCTGGCGCAAATATTCGGCCGCGTCGCTGAACATGCCCCGGCCGAAAAACAACCGGCCCAAATCCGCCCGGGCGTCCGCGTCCGTGGGATCGGACTCGATTCGGGACATCATCCGCGCGATGTTGTTCAGCCGTTCGCCCTCTTCCTTGTTCCCCGCCTTTATTTCCAGGCTGCCCAAATGGAGGTAGAAATCCGGGTCCCGGGGCCACCGTTCCATGCCCGCCCGAAGCAGGTCCCGGGCTTTTTTGTCCGCCCCGATGTTTTTGTAAGAAACACCCATGATTTTAAGCAGTTCGGG
>JAGVGV010000331.1 GCA_020056895.1 Deltaproteobacteria bacterium | reverse complement strand
TTGAACGTTTCAAGGGTTCCGGCGTCCAGGGGGCGCTTTACGCCGTCGATCAGCACCGGCCGGCCGTCTTCGGCCAGAAAATGAACCACTTGCCGGATGCCCACCAGGGTATGGACGGGCAGGCCGGTTTTTTTCGTGAACCGGGCCATGGCGTCTTCGCCGCGTACGCCCTCGATCACCTGGCCTAGGGCGTCGTATACCGCCGTGGACTGTTCCCGGTTCACGGCGAGGATCACGCCCACGGTTTTCAGGTTCAGCGTCCGGTCGGTGCTTTCGGCGTCCAAAAGGCTCAAAAGGCTGTATTTGGTGTCCATGGTGGTCACCACGTCATCCACGATCAGCACCCGGGCGCCTTGGAACAGAGCTCCGGTGACAAACCGGCTTTTCTGGCCGGTGGCCTCGCCATGAGCCTTGGCTTCCTTGCGGTCGTATTCGAAAGCCACGTCGCCCTGCCCCTGAGTCCACAGCGCCTGGGCCACGGAAACCGCCAGGGCGCTCCCCTTGTAGCTGGGACCCACCAGCACGTCGAACCGGCCGATCAGGTTTTTTTCCACGATCAATTGAGCCAGGAACGCACCCATCCGGGCCGAAAGCCGTCCGGTTCGGAACACGCCGGCGTTCACGAAAAAGGGGGTGGGCCGGCCGTCTTTGAGCCGAAGGCCCGAAGCGAAAAAAAGGGCCCCGGTATCGGCCAGGTCCCTGGCGAATTCCTTTTGGTATTCTTTCATGGCGCGAACTCCTTTTTCCGGCCGTCAACGGCCCGTAGCCGGTCATCCGCGTCCGGCCCTCCGCTTTTATGGAAAACGAACGAATTTATCAACAAAAAACCGCCGGATGGCAGGGGTCTGGTTCAATCGAAAACCAGACTGGCGAAGGAAACGAGCCCCTGTTCCTGGGGGTCGATCCATTGGTCGTACGCCAGTCGCCGGCCCATCGGTCCGCCCAGTAAGCGGCTTAGAATGTACAGCGCCGAAAGCCCGCAGATGTGCGTCCGGTCCTGGTTCCCCATCACCCGCTGGTAAAACCCCGTAAAGTCGCCGGCGGTGATCCGGTCCAAAAGGTCCAGGTCCCGGGTCCGGATGTCGTCGGCCACGTCCCGGGTGACCTGAAAGGCGTCCCCGAACTGGGGACCCACATGGGAAAGATCCGCTCCGGCCAGGATCATCACCCGGCGGCCGGCGGTTCGTTCCCGGTCCAAAAGTTCGGCCAGACCGTCCAGCGTTTGAACGAACAAGGGGTCCTCTTCGGGGGCGGATTCTTCTTCCACCAGCCGGTGAAACGACCCGCATAAAAAGGGCAGCACCTGGAACGACGGTCGGTCGGCCAGACGGCTCATCAACCACACGGCCATGAATTCGGCGGAATGTTCGCCCCGATGGACCAGCTCATCCACGTGGAGGGACGGGAGGTTCAGGTTCACGATGCGGTTCATCAGGTCCCGATCGGCTCGGGCCGGACCGAAGGGCGTGTCCATATCCTTGGCCAACAGGGCCAGGTACCCTTGGGTGGGGGCATGAGCCACGCCTAAAATCACGCACAGATCAGGCGGGTTCTGGCCGTTCAGTTGATTAAAGGCCGCCTGGTAACAGGGGCCGCCCCGAGCAAAATCGATGTGCGGCGCCACCAGGCCCGAAGGCGGACCGTTGGATGGCGGGGGACTGGTTTCCGGAACCGGGCCGGAACAGGGAAAGTGATCCAAAAAAGCCCTCAAGTCAACGGGATCGGCCGGGTACGCCTGGCCGGCCAGGCTGGCCGGACGAACGGCTAGGGCGGCGAAGGCCCGGGTTTCCTCCACCCGGTATTGGTTGAAGGTGTCCCCTTCCAAAAAGTACTTTTCATCCAGCGTCCGGGTCAGGCCCAAAATGGCGTCCAATTCGATCAACTGGCCATAGGCCCGCATCACGGCGGCCTGGATGTCCCTTAAATCATTTTGCCCGTCGAACAACGACAACAAGGCCACGGCGGCCGGCGACAGAAACACCATCTCGGGCGCCAGGCGGCCGGGGTCTCTCAGGGCCAGCACTTCGCCGTGAGGCGTTCGGACCGGGATCACTTCCACGGGCCTGAGTTTGGGCCGCTGGAGCCACGCCTTGTCCGCGGCCATGGATTCTGGTAACATCACCGGTACCTTTCCCCGGACGCCGTGAAATGGGCGAAATCCGGCGGCCGGGTGGTGGGTATGAGGAATCTCAAGAATTATTACCATATCCTGGGCGTGGCCGAAAGGGCGTCGCCGGAGGAGATCAAAAGGGCCTATCGAGGCCTCGCCGTAAAGTCTCATCCCGATCTGAACCCCAATAATCCTCGGGCGGAAGAACGGTTCAAGCTCATCAGCGAAGCGTACGCGGTGCTGTCGGATCCGGCCAAGCGGGCGGAATATGACCGCTCCCGGACGGAAGGCGGCCGGCCCGGAGCCGGACCCAAACCCGACGGCCCCCGAGGCTTCACCCCCACGCAAGAAGAGATTTTTCGCGAATTTTTCCGGAGCGCCCATGCGCGGCAGGTGTTCGAGGACCTGGGCAAGGAATTCGGGAAATCGGGCCCGCGGTTCGACCCCAAATTTTTCGACCGGGTGTTTTTCGGCGGCCGAGGGTTTTTTTTCGGCGGCGTTTTTTTCTCCACCGGCTCGGGCGGGGAACGGGTTCAAAGGGACGACCGGCCCGATGTCCGGACCACGCTGTCGACGAGGGGCCGGGCCGCGTCCCGGGAAATCAAGGCCGAGCCGCCTTCCAAGGCCGGCCTGGGAGGGCGGGTGAGCCGGTTGCTGTCCCGAGTTGGCCGAGGCCTTATGGACGTGACCCGAACCGCCTTCAGCCTGCCCGCGCCCGATGGGCCTCCGGAACCGGACCAACCGGACGCCGCCCCGGGCGCAGCCGCAACCGACGCCGGTTCGTCGGATGATGGCTCCATTCATTACCACCTGACCCTCTCCGCCCACCAGGCCGCCCAAGGGGCCGAAGTGCTGGTTTCGTACCCCCGAGGTTCGGGCTGGCATCAGGTGTCCGTCAAAGTGCCTCCGGGAACGGTCGATGGCGCCCGCCTCAGGCTCCGGGGCATGGGCCGTGAAGTGGCCCGGAACGCCGTTGGGGATCTTTTTCTGAAAATCTCCGTGGTTCAGTAGAACCCATCCCGATAAAGCCCCGACCTTGGGCGCATCGCCGTACGATCGAACCCAATCCTCAAAATACCTGTTGGTGTTCCTCCCGCCGGGCTTCCTCTCTCCACCCCATTGAGGCCGGGTGAACCGCCCCCCGTGTCTGGGTCCAGGGCCATGCCGTTCTGTCTGCTTTTTACCTGGTCGAAGCGTCCCTGACCGCGGGGGCGCCGGCGAGGAGCCGGCGGCGGGGGATGACCCATGTCGATCGAAGTCGGGTGAACCGCCCCCCGTGTCTGGGTCCAGGGCCATGCCCTGGGCCGGCGGCGGGGGATGACCCATGTCGATCGAAGTCGGGTGGACCGCCCCCCGTGTCTGGGTCCAGGGCCATGCCCTGGCGGTTGTGTTTCCCGGCCAATTATCGTAACTTGGGGGAATGCGATTGCCATCACGGGAAAAGCGATCCAGCCTTGAAATCGGGCGAACGATGGAAAACCAGGTGGAAAAGAGAATCGATATCGGCCCCAAAGGTCTCGGAACCGAATCCGAGCCGGAGCGGTTAAGGCAAAAAAAACGGCGTTTGGAGCGGGCCGCGATCCTTCTGGCCGCCGTGGCCATCCTCGGCCTGACGCTGCTCCAGACCTACGTGGTCCGGCTGGGCGCCGGCGTACCCTTGTCCCAGGGGCTTTTGATCTTCATCCTGATCAACGTCAATATCGTTCTCCTGTTCGTGCTGCTGGTTCTGGTGCTGCGGAATCTTTACAAAATTTTTTTTGAAGACAAGCAGGTGACCCGAACCCAGCTAAGGACCAAGCTGGTCATCGCCTTCGTCAGCCTGTCCCTGGTGCCCACCTGCCTGCTCTTTTATTCCGCGCTTCAGTTCACGTCCACCGGCCACGACTACTGGTTCGACCAAAACGTGGAACAGTCCCTCGTCGATTCGTTGGCTTTGGCCCAATACGCCTCCGACGCGGAAGTGAGCTATGCCCAAAGCGCGGGCGACGGCCTGCGACGCGAACTGTTGGGCGACGGGCTTTGGCGGCCGGAAAAACGCAAAGAGCTGGAAGCCTTTCTTTTGGAACGCCGCAAGCAGTTCAACCTGGCCCGAGTGGAAGTGCTGGGGCCGTCCGGCCAGCGGGCGGCCTTTTCCGAAGGCGGCGAAGTGAACCCTCTGACGATCGTCCCCTTGGGTCCCGAAGTGTTCCAGGAAGCCGCCCGGTTGGACCGGCCCTGGGAACGGGTGGAAGAGGTGGCCGAACAAGATTTGGTCCGAGTGGTCTGGCCCCTTTGGACGGATGCCCGGGATTTGGCCGGGTTTTTGGTGATTTGGCACGAAACGTTGGCGCCGGTGAACCGGAAGGCGGACGACGTGGCCGACGGCTTGAAGCGGTACCTGGAACTCAAACGGCTCCACGATCCCATCCGAGTCAGCACCTACATCGCCCTGACGATCGTGGCCCTTTTGAGCATTTTCATTTCCACCTGGATCGGTTTTCATCTGGCCAAGGGGATCACCGGACCGATCATGGACCTGGCCCGGGCCACCGAGCGGATCGCCAGCGAAGATTATGATTTCGTGCTTCAGGTCAAGACCGGCGCCGGAGAAATCCGGACCCTGGTGGATGCCTTCGGCCGGATGACCAGGGACCTCAAGGCCGGCAAGAAAGCGTTGACGGCCAAGAACGAAGAGTTGACGCTGAGGAACCGGGAACTGGATCAGCGCCGGCGGTACATGGAGATCGTGTTGGGCAACGTGGCGGCGGGAGTTCTTTCGGCCGACGCCGAAGGCCGGATCGCCACGGTCAACCGGTCGGCGGTGGAAATCCTACGGCTGGGTTCCCAGGACCCGGTGAACCTGCCCTTGTCGGCCATTTTGCCGCCGGATCAGCAAAACGTGATCGAGGACCTGATCCGTTCGGCCCGGCATTCCCTGCGCGGAGTGGCCGAACGCCAGGTTCGGCTTCGGGTGAACGAAACCAGCCTCAGTCTGCATCTTTTGTTGACGCTGTTGCGGGACGAGGAAGGCCAGGATCTGGGGTCGGTGATGGTGGTGGACGACCTGACGGAGCTGGAAAAAGCCCAGCGCATGGCCGCCTGGCGGGAAGTGGCCCGCCGGATCGCCCACGAAATCAAGAATCCCCTCACGCCCATTCAACTGGCCACCCAGCGGCTTCGGAAACGGTACGCCGACCGGTTGGGCGGCGACGGCCAGTTGTTTGACGAATGCACGCAGATGATCGTCCGCCAGGTGGAAGACCTCAAGACCCTGGTGAACGAATTTTCCAACTTCGCCCGGATGCCCGAAGCCAACCCCGCGCCGGCGGACTTGGCTGGGATCGTGGAAGAAGCGGTGCTGCTGTATTCCCAAAGCCAAAAAAGCATCCACTTCGTTACGCTCAAGGACCCGGATGTACCCCGTTTCAATCTGGACCGGGAACAGATCAAGCGGGCTTTGATCAATTTATTGGAAAACTCGGTGGCCGCCATTATGGCCGGAGCGGCCTTGGCGGATTCAACCTCCGCGACCGGAGACGCCTTAACGGCGGACATAAGCGGCCCCATTGGCCGGATTGAAGTGGTTCTTCGGTACGAACGGGTTCTTCGGATGGCTCGATTGGAAGTGGCCGACGACGGCGTGGGCATTCCCCCCGAAGACAAGCAGAAGTTGTTCGAACCCTATTTTTCCACCAAGCGATCGGGGACCGGCCTGGGGCTGGCCATTGTCCGGACCATCGTGGCGGACCATGACGGGTTTGTCCGGGTTCAGGACAACCGGCCCCGAGGCACCCGGTTCATCATCGAATTACCGGTTAAAACGTAAAAAAAGGACCGGCCATGGCCGCCAAGACCATTCTGATCGTCGACGACGAAGCCGATATCCGCGCCGCCCTCCGGGGCATTCTCAAGGACGAAGGGTTCGAAGTCCAGGAAGCCCCCAACGGTCCCAAGGCCCTGGAAGCCGTGGCCGAGGCCGCGCCCGACCTGATCCTGCTGGATGTCTGGATGGAAGGGTACGAACAGGGGCTGGAAACCCTGGAAAAGCTGAAAGACGAACATCCCTTCGTGCCCGTTCTGGTGATGTCCGGCCACGGGACCATTGAAACGGCCGTCAAGGCCACCCGCACGGGCGCGTTTGACTTTTTGGAAAAGCCCCTGTCGTACGACAAGATCGTCCTTGGGGTCACTCACGCGCTGGAACACCAGCGGCTGATGGACGAAAACATCATCTTGCGGCGGAAAACGGCCAAGCGGTTCCGGTTGACCGGCCAGAGTCCGGCCATGCGCAACCTGCGCAAACAGATCGAACTGGTGGCTCCGACCAACGCCTGGGTGCTCATTACCGGGGAAAACGGCACGGGCAAGGAACTGGTGGCTCATACCATTCACAACCTGAGCAAGCGGGCGGACCACCCCCTGATCGAAGTCAATTGCGCGGCCATTCCCGAAGAGCTGATCGAAAGCGAACTGTTCGGCCACGAAAAAGGAGCCTTCACCGGCGCCAGTTCGGCCCGCCGGGGCCGGTTCGACATGGCCCACAATTCCAGCCTGTTCCTGGATGAGATCGGCGACATGAGCCTGAAAACCCAGGCCAAGATTTTACGGATTTTACAGGAGCAGAAATTCGAGCGGGTCGGCGGCACCCGCACCATCAGCGTGGAAGTCCGAGTTATCGCCGCGACCAACAAGAACCTTGAAGCCGAGATCGAAAAAGGCGCCTTCCGCCGGGACCTGTTTTACCGGCTGAACGTCATTCCCATCCAGGTTCCGCCCTTAAGGGAACGGCGGGAGGATATTCCTCTTTTGGTTCGTGATTTTATTGAAGAATTCTCCCGCGAAAACAACGCCGAAGTCAAATCCATCGGTGAGGGCGCCCAGCGGGACCTGATGGCGCATGAATGGCCGGGCAACGTTCGCGAACTGAAAAACGTGATTGAACGCCTGGTCATCCTTACCCCCGGCCCGGTGATCGAAAGCGTCCAGCCCTTCCTCCACCCCCAGGCTTCTCCGGAATCCACCAACATTACCAGCCTG
>JAGVGV010000417.1 GCA_020056895.1 Deltaproteobacteria bacterium | reverse complement strand
TTGTCGCCAGCGTTTTGAAAAAGGGGGCGAAGAACGGTTCATGGGGGGTATGGGTGGCCATTTTGAGCGCCAAGCGCTGCACTCCATCGGAAAACAGGGCGATTTGATACGCTTTTTCGAGAAAAAACTTGGTCAGCAGTATAGAGTCGGCATCTTCATCCGTAACGAAATTCGTCATATTGGCGTATTCGCCCGTCATAGGAACCGAAGCCGCTTCGAGGCCTCGACCAAAATCCACGACCACGCCGCCATCACCAATTTGGAAAACCAGCGTTCCTTCCGGCGAAGAAAAGACGCCCAACAGGGTACAAGCACAATCACGAACCGTTAATTCCTGCCATCCGGCAAAGTCGGCGATCCGCTCTTGTACGGCCTGAAGGCAATCGATGGCCAGCCCCTCGTTCAGCGCAAAGCCGAGGCTTGAGTGTCGCCGGACAACGAACTCCTTCAAAACCTGTGTGGCCAATTCCGCGCCGTCGCCGCCGTGCGATGCGCTCCCCGCACCGTCCGCCACGAACATGTAAAGAAGCGGCTGGCCGCTCGGGGATATGTGTTCACCTGCCAGGCAAAAATCCTGGCAGGGTTTTCCGGCGGCGATATGGGACGTTCCCGCCACCGAGGCCGCCACGAAGCGCCACATCACACCGACGCCCAGCCCGTTGGTGGTTGAAGGGGAACCTCCGTGCCCGGAGTGGATCGGGATACGGACCGTAGCGAGCTCGACAGCCACTGGAACAGTTCACGAAAGCGCAAGCCCTCCAAAATGAGCGGCTCCCGCACGCTGATCTGTTTCAATATCTCCATATTCGCCCCCTTCACACCAATCGCGAAAAAAGCGAACGCCTTGGACGCCTCGCCTTCCCGGACAGCGGCGGCCGCGTTTCGCCATTCGTCCGTCGGGGAGCCATCCGTTATCAAAAACAACCAGGGGCGGTAATAGGATATCCCGTTGGCGCGGTATTCCTCTTTCCGTCGGCGCACCAGATCGATTCCTTCGGAAATCGCCTGGCCCATTGGCGTATCACCATGGGCGGACAACTGAGGCGGGTAAAACAAGCCCGCGCTCTGGAAGGAACATTCGGTTTTCACCGGGCCAAAGGTGACGAGACCAACCTCCACCCGCTTCATGGCCAACGAGTCCGTCGCGAGTTCGTCCTTGAACGTGGTCAGGGCGGCGTTCAGTTCTTTGATCGGCGAACCGGTCATGGACCCGGAAACGTCCAGGAGGAGCAGGCACGGACAGCGAGGTTCCGGGTTATCGGCGAACTCGGAGGTTCCAAAAGAAATTTGATCCGTCATGTTATTGCTCCTGAGGTGCTGCCCCTGATGGGGTAAGTCATCAGACTTAGATGGTGACCGATATCAGCACACCCCCTAAGTAGTTAGGTGATGATATCGTTCCCCTCCCGCTAAGTCTTGTATCAGTCATCTTTATTGGCCGGCTCCTACCCCTTATAGAATTACTCAGCGGGCTCTAACATATTATAATCGTCCAATTCTCCCCAATAATCAAGCAAGTATACCATTGTCAAATAGAATATGAAAAAATGAACTTTTTAAGTTAGCACCTCGCAACCAGGGCCGCCATCTTGTGGTTTTGCTTGGCGACAACGATTTTGGGAGGATCGCAACGGCCTTCACCTTTTTAGGAATCAAGGCTTTTCTTTTTAATTATTTGGAATCATTGTTTTTCCCTTATGAATGGGAGCGTTTACAGATAACAATCCCTCTCCCTTTGGCCGGATGTATGGCCAACGGCGGGCGAATCATCTATAATGGTGGAATACGATGAGCGGCTGGGGGTATTGTTTCTTTTAAAGAATAGAACCCATCCAGGTTAATGGTGAATCCCTTGCGTGCGCTGTCCGAATGCGTGGTGTTGGTGGTTGACGACACCGAGGCCAACATCGATATCCTGGTCGAAACCCTGGCGGCCGATTACGAGATCGGCGTGGCCCTGGACGGCGAAAGCGCCCTGGAATACGCCCTGGCCACCGTGCCCGATCTGGTTCTCCTGGACATCATGATGCCCGGCCTGGATGGGTACGAAGTCTGCCGTCGGCTGAAAAAGAATGAAAAAACCAGGGACATCCCCATTATCTTCGTCACCGCCATGGCCGAGACCCTGGACGAACTCAAGGGCTTCGACCTGGGGGCCGTGGATTACATCACCAAACCCTTCAGCCCGCCCGTGGTCCAGGCCCGGGTGAAAACTCATCTGACCCTGAAACTGGCTCGGGAACAACTGGCCGAACAGAACGTAGAACTCCTGGCCGCCGCCCGGTTAAGGGAGGATGTGGAAAATATCACCCGGCACGATCTCAAGGGGCCGCTGAACGCCATTCTGGGCCTGCCGTACGTGATGAAAATCGATCCGCGCTTGATCCCGGAATTCATCCCCCACCTGGAAATGATCGAAGAATCCGGCCGTCGCATGCTTCGGATGATCAACCAATCCCTGGACCTGTTCAAAATGGAACGGGGCACATACCAATTCCACCCTGCTCCGGTGGACCTGGCCGAGGTCGCCAGAAAAGTGCTGGCTGAAATCCAGGGATTGGCCGCTCGGAAACGAATCCGCCTGCATTTGCGCCTGGACGGCCGTCCGGTGGGCGGGACCGAGGTTTTTCAGGTCCCCGGCGAAGACTTGCTCTGTTATTCGATGATCTCCAATCTGATCAAAAACGCCGTGGAAGCCTCCCCGGCCGATCGGGCGCTGACCGTTTCCCTGGAATCCGGCGACCGGCCCCGGATTCGAATCCACAACCACGGCGCGGCGCCGGAAGCCATTCGGGACCGTTTTTTCGACAAGTACGTAACCGCGGGCAAGAGCGGGGGAACCGGGCTGGGCACCTATTCCGCCCGGATGATGGCCGAAATCCAAGGGGGGACCATCGATCTCGAAACATCCGAAGACCGGGGGACCACGATCACGATCACCTGGCCCTCGGCCGCGCCGCTTCCGCTCCCAGCCGAAGCGGATTCCCCAGGAGCCGCCCCCTGGACCCAGCCTTCTCAAGTCGTCCAGCCCGCCGATCTCCCCGCATGGCGAGTGCTCGCGGCCGACGATGACCATCACGTCCGGGAGCTGCTGACGCGTTACCTGGCCGGCGGTCCTCTGGAACTGGTCTGGGCCGCCGACGGTCGGGAGGCTCTGGACCTCCTGACCTCGATGGATTTTCACCTGGCCTTGCTCGACGGCGAAATGCCGATGCTCGATGGATTTGAAACCGCTCGCCGGCGGCGCCAGTGGGAACGGGAACGAGGGGCGGCTCCGATGATCCTCATCGCTCTTTCCGGGCATG